>CAJXPN010000166.1 GCA_913058025.1 uncultured Myxococcales bacterium
CTCCTGGAGGACCTCCAGCCCAGGCCGCCTGGGCTGGGGATGGCGCTGGACCTCGTGGGCGTGGCGATGCAGATGCGTCAGGAGGCCGTGCGGCGCTACCGGCTCGCGTGGGCGGTGCGCCGGTCGGACCCGGAGACGGAGCAGTGGAGGTCGCTCGCCCGAGGGCGGCTGTGCGCGCTGTCAGGGTGCCGTTAGGATCGAGTCGGGCTTGGGGATGAGGACGCCCCTGGACTCGTCGCGCCCCTGCAACGCGACGCGTCGGGTCGGGTCGCTGGCGAGCGCGCACAGCTCGGAGATGGGGCCGTCGAGGTGCCGGTTCAGGATGAGCCGTGCGGCGTCGGGGTACGCGGCGAGCATGGGCGCGTCGCCGTTGGAGTCGCCAGCGACGAGGGCAGGGGAGGAGCCGAGGCGGGACGCGACGTGGTGGTCGATGTTCCTGGTCTTGCCGCCGCCGTGGGTGTCGACGCAGGACGCCGGTGGTGTGGCGAGGAAGCGGCCGCGGTCGTCGAGCTCGAGTCGCATCCCCATCACGTGCGAGGCCCGGACGGAGTAGCCGAGCGGGCCACCGCAGACCGCGGCGCGCACGATGTGCTCGAAGGAGGCCGAGCAGATCCAGACCTCGAAGCCCGCGCGCTCGAGGGCCTCGAAGAGCGTGATCATGGGCTCGAACGGTCGCAGACCCTGGGGCCAGGTCACGTCGACGACGCCAGCGCGTCCGCGCAGCCCCTCGGGGGATGTCTGTCGTGCGTGGGCGACGGGGCGTGACTGCTCGGCGACGTAGGCGGATCTGGCGAGGTCGTGGACCTGTGAGGGCGTGAGGCCTGCGTAGAGTCGCGTGACCCAGGAGCAGGCGAACCCGTCACTGTGGTGCTCACCGAGCGCGTGGTAGAGCGCGCGCAGCTTCACGGTGAGGGCGAGCTGGTGGGAGGCGCGGTGGGTGTCCTCGAGTGTACCGGACTCGCCGCGCAGCAGCGCGAGGTGCTCCATCGAGTCGTGGAGGAGGTCGAGGAGGTGGGGGAGTTCGATGCCTCGTTCGAGGACGCCGCCCAGGGCGTCGGCGGTGAGCCCGAAGGTCAGGCGCGCGAGCTGCTCGGTGAGCACGGCGTCCTGGACGTCGCGGAACAGCGTGGTGTTGTCGCAGTCGAAGACGGCGTAGGGGGGCGAGGCGGGGTCGTAGCCGGACGAGTCGACGCCGTGGGACGCGATGAGGTGCGCGAGCAGCGCGCTCGCGCCGGGTGAGAAGTCGGCGTGGAGGGTGTCGACGGTCATGCGTTCGGCCGTGTGTCGCAGGTGAAGTCAGGCGAGGGAGTGTAGCGTAAATCGACCAGGGTCGTGTGTCAGGAGTGAGAACTCTTCGCCGCCCGCGCGGTGACGCCGGTGACGCCTCGTGGTCCCGTTTGACACCGGGCGTGGGCAGCGCGCAGGGTGATGAGGTCTGGTCAACGTGAGCGTGAAGAGGTGCCCGATGCGAGCTGTGAGATGGATTGCCCTGGCCTGCGGGGTGTCGCTGGCGCTGGGAACGGGCTGTGACGACCCGAAGCCGAAGGTCGAGAAGCCCGATGAGGCGAACGCCCCGGCAGCGACGAACGGCAGCGCGACGAACGGCAGCGCGACGAACGGCAGCGCGACGAACGGCGCCGTGGAGACGAACGGAGCGGTCGCCGCGGGCACGCTCGAGGTCGAGGCGTCCTACTTGACGATGAAGCTCGGCGACGAGCCCGAGGTGCGCCACGACTTCATCGTCGGTGAGCGGGTCAAGTGGCTGTGGACTGCGGACGCGAACCGCAACATGGTCTACTACCATTCGGGGCTCGAGGGCCCCGGTGACTTCATCTCGATCTCGCTGAACATGAACGAGCCGGGTGAGAAGCTGACGCTCGGCAGGTACGGCAACGGCAAGCAGGCCGAGCTGTCGCTGGCGTTCAACGGGAAGCTCGAGAAGAACAACGGGACGCGCGACGTCCAGGCACGCAGTGGCTGGGTCGAGGCGAAGCGAGATCCCGTGACGGGCGCGATGGTCGGGTCGTTCGAGGGGGAGTTCCTCCACGAGCCGAGGTTCAAGCCTCTGGTGACCGGCCCCGAGCACGAGGGGAAGCTCGTGAAGATGAGCGGTACGTTCGCGATCCAGCCGCCTCCGCGTGAGGAAGGCTCGGGCGCTCCCGTACCGCCGGTGGCGCCGAGCGCGCCCTAGAGAATCAGTCCAACGAGACGGAGCGACGATGTCAGTGTTGATACTTGGAGCGACCTCACCGATAGCGAACGCGGCGGCGAGGGAGTACGCGTCGAGGGGCCACGCGGTCTTTCTGGCGGCGAGGGACGAGGAGGCAGCCAGCGTGCTGGCCGCCGAGCTGAGCGAGGCGCACGGCGTTGAGGTGGGCTCGGGCCGCTTCGACGCGCTCGAGACGCAGGACCACGCGGAGTTGGTGGCCCGGGTCGAGCGGGAGCTCGGCGCGCTCGAGGTCGCGCTGGTCGCGTTCGGCGACATGGGAGACCACGACGCGGCGTTGAACGACCCGGCGGCGGCGCGCCGGATCATCGACGTGAACTACACGGGCGCGGTGTCGATCTGCGAGGCGGCGGCGGCGGCGCTGACGGCGCACGGCGCGGGGTCGATCGTGGGGATCTCGTCGGTCGCCGGCGAGCGCGGGCGCCAGTCGAACTACATCTACGGGAGCGCCAAGGGCGCGCTCACGCTGTACCTCCAGGGGTTGAGGAACCGCTTGCACCCGCTGGGTGTCCACGTGATGACGGCGAAGCTGGGCTTCGTGGACACGCGGATGACCGAGGGGCTCAAGACGGCGATCCCGATCGCGGACCCGGCGGACGTGGGCCGCGCGCTCTACAACGCGGAGCGTCGGGGCACGAACGTGCTCTACTACCCGAAGTTCTGGGCGGGCATCATGGGCGTCATCAGGGCGATCCCCGAGTCGGTGTTCAAGCGGTTGAAGCTCTGAGGTTCGTTCACGGTGCGCGAGGAGGTCGAGGATGAGACGAACATTATGGGTCAGCTCCGCTGTGACGTGTCTCCTCGCGTGTTCTTCCTGCAAGGGGGACGCGGCCCCGGGCGGAGAGGACCTGCCCGATGACGTCCTGCCCTGGGGGAGCGAGGCGGCGCCAGCGGCGCGGGTCGAGGCGTGCGCGGTGGCGCCCACGCCGAGTCCGTACGGCGGGCTCGGGGTCGATCTCGACGCGTTCGTGGGTTGCCTGGAGGCGCTGCTCGGGGCGTCTGGTATGCCAGCGGAGGTCGTGCTGCCGTTCAAGCGGGAGGGCGACAGGTTGGTGACGCTGGAGTCGCGGGGCCTGATGAAGATGAGCGTGGTGTTGAACGCCGAGGGAAAGGTGAGCTCACTCGACGCCGTCTTCTCGGGCGACCTGAGGGAGAAGCACGGGTACGACCCGGAGCTCAAGGCGCAGTATGCGTTGCTGGCGGCGCTGGTGCCGAGCGCGGGCGCGGACCTGAAGCGCGGCGAGGCGTTGTTCGAGACGATCGACGCGCGCGGCCGCGCGAGGAACACGTCGAGGATCGTGTCGACGTGGGACGGCGTCGAGGTGGCGTCGAGCTTCCAGCCCGTGAGCGTGATGTATCAGCTACGCGCCGCGAGCGCGTCCGAGCGTGCGGCCGAGTAGTCCCGCGCGGCGAGGGCCCCGCGCCCCTCGAACCTCGCGTGGATGGCGTCGGCGAGCCGTATGGTCAGAGAGGGGTCGTGGCCGGAGGCGGTGAGCGCGCGCAGGAGCACGGTGTAGCCGTCCAGGACGTCGAGCCAGCGCTGCGAAGTTTCGAAGGACGCGATGGCGTCGCGTGACCTGAAGGCTGCGAGCAGCGGCTCACCTTCGCTCAGGTGAGCCTCGGCGCGCGTGAGGTCGTGGAACCCGCGCAGGCGGCGCTCGTCGGGCATGACCTCGAGGGCCTCGTCGAGGTCGCGGTGCGCGGCGGCGGTGTCGCCGAGGCGTACGTGCGTGAGCGCGCGGAAGATGAGGATGAGGCTGTTGAGGTTGAAGTCGCCGGAGCGACGCGCCATCTCGACGCTCCTGTCGAACGGGATGAGCGCGTCGCTGTAGCGATGCTCAGCGAGCAAGACCTCGCCCAGCGCGCAGAAGCAGTTGGCGAGCTGGCGTTGGGAGGAGACGAGGTGGACCTGCGAGATGGCCTCCTCGGTGTACTCGCGCGCGTGCTCGACCCGACCCGCGGCGAGGAGCGCTCGGGAGAGCCCGCGCAGGTTCTGAGAGGTCCCGCGGAGGTCGCCAGAGGAGCGTCGCAGCAGGAGGCCGCGCTCACCGTAGGTGAGCGCGTCGTCGACTCGTCCGAGCGCGAGGTAGAGGGCGGAGAGGTTGCCGAGCGTGATCGCGACGCTGCGTGGGTTGCCGATGCGCTCGTGGATGACGAGGGCCTCCTCGTAGCATCTGAGCGCGACGTCGGCGTGTCCGAGCCGCAGCTCGACGACGCCGAGGTTGGAGAGCATGGAGGCGGCGACGAAGGGTTGGATCCCGTCGCGCATGTTAAGGACGAAGCGGTAGCAGGCGGCGGCCTCGTCGAGCATGCCTCGGCCCTGGTAGGCGATGCCGAGGTTGTTCATGACGCGGGAGCCTGACTCGATCTCGTCGGGTTGCTCCATGAAGAGGTCGCGCGCGCGCTCGAGCATCGCCAGGCCCTCTACGGGCGAGCCCGTGAGGCGCAGCGCCTCGCCGAGCGCGGTGGCGAGGGTCATGCGCGTCTCGGTAGTGCTCACGCGCGCGGCGACCTCCTCGAGCCCTCGGAGGGCCTCGAACATCTCGAGGTAGCGGCTCTCCTTGAAGTAGACGTGGCGCGCGAGCGCGATCCTCGCGAGGACGTCCTCGTGGGTGCCCGGCGCCGAGAGCTCGATGGAGCGCCTGGCGTGGCGCTCGGCGGCGCGGAAGGGGTGCATGGAGGACGCCTCCTCGGCGGCCTCGATGTAGCGCGCGTGTGCGCTCGCGCGGTCGCCGGCGAGGTCGAGGTGGCGCGCGAGCTCGGCGGCGGTGGCGCCCGAGCCTTCCATGAGTGCGGCGGCGCGTGCGTGCAGCGCGGGCCTGGAGGAGGCGGGGAGGATGGCGTAGGAGGCCTCGCGCAGCTTGTCGTGCGTGAAGCGGAGCGTGAGCCCGTCGGTCTCGATGATGCGCGCGCGCTCGAGCTCGTGCGTGGCGGCGGCGACGCGGCTGGCCTCGAGCCTACAGAGCGCGGCGGCGACCTCGAGCGGCGCGGACTTGCCCACGAGCGCGACGGCGGCGGCGAGCGCGCGGGAGGCCTCGTCGAGTCGCCCGAGGCGGTCTGCGGCGAGCGCGACGACCGAGCTGGGCGCGGGCAAGGAGGAGAGGCGCGCGTGGGTGTCGGAGGAGGAGTCTGCGAGCGCCCATACGCCGCGTGCGTTGTGGCGCAGGAAGTCCGCCTCGACGAGCAGCCGCAGGTACTCGGCGACGAAGAAGGGGTTGCCGCCGGAGCGGCGAGCGATGAACGAGCCCAGGACGGGCTCGGCCTCGGCGACCCCGAGCATCCCGGAGACGATCCGCGTGACGGCGTCGTCGCCGAGGGCCTCGAGCGTGAGGTGCTCCTGGCGAGCGCGAGGGATCGAGAGGACGGCGTCGAGGCCCGGGTGGACCTCCTCGAGCCTGTAGGTCCCCACGATCATCCAGCGGCGCTCGGGCGACGAGACGTCGATGAGGTCGCCGACGACCTCGAGTGAGAACTCGTCGGCCCACTGGAGGTCGTCGAGGATGAGGGCGAAGGGCTGGAGGTCGACGAAGGCCTCGAAGACCTCGCGCGCGGCCTCTCGGATGCGTTGCCTGGCCTTGGCGCCGGTCAGCGAGGCGAAGCCGGAGAAGGCCGCGCCGGGGACGTGCATGAGGAAGGGCGCGAAGGGGACGAGGCGCGCGGCGCGGTCGTGGGCGAAGACCCACTGGGTGTAGGCCTCGCCGCGCTGGATGCACTCGTCGGCGATGGCGCGCAGCGGCCCGAGGAGGGCGTGGAGCGGGGAGGCGAACGAGGACTGTTCGAGGGTGGCGTCGACCTGGTCGCACTGCCCGGTGAGCACGATCGCCTCGCGTTGGCGCGCGCGCTTGGCGATCTCGCGCACGAGGCGGGTCTTCCCGGAGCCCGACTCTCCGCCGATCCAGGCGACGGCGCCCTTGCCGCGGCTGGCGATCTTGCGCAGCGACTCGAGGGCTGCGATCTCGTGCTCTCGGCCGGCGTACTCCGCGGTGTAGAGGTGCGCGCGCGAGGGCGGCGCGTCGTCCCAGGTGGGGATCTCGATGCCGGCGCGGCGGAGCGTCTGCGCGACGACGGCGCTGTTGCCGGGGCGGTCGCTGGGGTTCTTTGCGAGGAGCGTGTCGACGAGCGCGGCGATCCAGGTGGGGACGTTGCGCGCGCGGCTGGTGACCTCGACGTGGGGCGAGGCGGCGTGCTTCATCATCAGCGCGAGCGCGCTGTCTGCCTCGAAGGGTGGGCGCCCGGTGAGGATCTCGTAGAGGATGCAGCCGATGGAGTAGAGGTCGGCGCGCGCGTCGACGAGCTGGCCCTCGATCTGCTCGGGCGCGATGTAGGAGAGGGTGCCCATGCGGAGGCCGGCGTCTCGGATGGCGTCGCGGCCGAGGCGACCGTCGGAGCGTGAGGCGAGGCCGAAGTCGAGCAAGAGCGCGCGCCCGTCCGGGCGGATCATGATGTTGTCGGGCTTGAGGTCGCGGTGGATCCAGCCCTCGCCGTGGAGGTAGGTGAGCGTCTCGCAGACCTGTCCGAGCCAGCCGAGCGCGCGCCGCGTGTCGGGGGAGCTGGCGTCTGGCAGCGGGCGCGTGTCGGGGTCGTCCTCGGCGGGGGCGATCGAGGTGGTCGGCGCGGAGGCGACGTCGCTCGCCTCCCGGGCCTCGTCGAGCGCGTGGTGCCAGGCGGCGCTCTCGTAGACAGCGACGACGTCGGTGTTCTGTTCGAAGATCCTGGAGGTCTTCTCGGCGATCTCGGCGATCGTCACGTCGAGCGCGAGGGGCGTGGCGGTGGTGGGGGAGGTGTCTCTGCGCGGCGCCATCGCGTCGCCCATGGGCTGACCGGGGACGACCTCCATGGCGTACCAGGGTGCGCCCTCGTGGCTGCCGTGGTCGAGCACCCGGACGACGCCGGGGTGGGCGATGCGGCGCATCGCCGCGATCTCGACGCGGAAGCGCGCGGCCGCGCCGCTGTCCCCGAAGGAGCCGTCGTTGGGCGAGATGAGCTTGATGGCCGCGGGCGCGCCATCCGAGACGCGCTCGGCGCGCCACACCACGCCCATCCCACCCTCACCGAGGGGCTCGATCAGTCTCCATTGACCGCGACGTTGCATACGAGGTCTCGCTCGGGTTCCATGTGCTTCACACGCCCACGGTATAACACTATGGCTCGTGTGCCCCAATTCAACAGACCGCGAGAGGACATCACCGATGAGCACCCACGAGCCGAAGAACCCCGACTACGCCATCGACATCACCAGGGGGTTCGAGGCGCAGGCGTTCATGGAGACGCTGGGCGCGACGCTCGAGCACGTGGAGCCGGGCCTGGTGGAGGTCCACGCGCCTCACGACGCGGCGCTGACCCAGCAGATCGGCGCGCTGCACGCGGGCGCGACGACGGCGCTGGTGGACACGGCGTGCGGGTTCGCCGCGCTCACGCTGGCGCCGAGTGGCTACGACGTGCTCTCGGTGGAGTTCAAGGTCGACCTGTTGCGGCCTGCGCTCGGCGCGCGCTACATCGCGCGCGGGGAGGTCCTCAAGGCGGGCCGGACGCTCTGCCGCACCTGTCTCTTATACACATCTGACGCTGCCGACGATCTACTCTGTGTAGAT
>CAJXPN010000167.1 GCA_913058025.1 uncultured Myxococcales bacterium
CTCGAGTTCAACTCGGAGCCTGCGCCTGCGTCCGCGCCTGCGCCAACGCAGGACGCGTGGTCGGGGCCGTCGGGCTGGAGCGGTGAGCGGGTGCGCACGCACGAGCCCCAGCTCGAGTCCTACGACCCCAGGCCGTCGGGGCCCGCGCTCGGCGCGCAGCCGGCGCCGGCTGACAGGTCCAGGGACAGCCAGTTCTACATCGGCGGGCCGACGGACAGCGGCGGGTTCGACACGGAGGAGCATCCGGTCTACCGTCCGGCTGGCCGCGCCGTCGAGCAGGGCGGAGGCATCGGGGTGTTCGAGATCGCGCTTGGCCTGGGCATCGGCGCGGCGATCGTGGTGATCGCGTTGGTCGTGTTGAACTACGCATACTGAGAGCGCCCTCGGCCCGAGGCGTGTCCTCGAGGAGGAGGCGATGTCAGGAGACGAGAGCATGGAGGGGGAGGCGCGGCTGCGCGAGATCGCGCAGGCGGTGTCCGTGGGCGGGCAGCGCATGGTCGTGCGCTGGATCGACGAGGGTCGGATCGTGCCCGCCGAGCAGATCGGCGAGCTCGAGGGCTTCTCGGTGTGCCACGTGAACCGCGTGACGCTGACCTTCGCGCAGGACGGCTCCGCCGCGCGGTGCACGATCGAAGGGTTGGCGTTGGCGCGGATCAAGCAGATCCTGTCGGACTACGCGGTGGAGGTGCTCTACCGCTCGGACAACATCACATGATGAGGCGGTGACGAGGTGAGTGAGCCGGTGAAGGACGAGGAGATCCCGATCAGGCCCAGGGAGCTGATCTTGATGGCGGTGTTCGGGATCATCCCGATCACGGCGATCTACGTGATCGCGACGATGGGCATGGGTGACGACGCTGGGCGTCTGTTCGAGGCGGACAGGAGCGCGATCATGCAGAGCTGCATCGACGCGGGGCTCGAGCGGATGGACTGCCGGCAGGTGGTCGATGAGAAGATCCTGGAGTGCCACGAGGGCCGCGTCGGGGACCTGGCCGCCCAGCAGGCGTGCCTCCTTGGCGCGCACGCGGACTGGCCGGCGGCCTCGCGTGAGGCGAAGCGCCTGGCCAAGGAGGCCGCGGAGAAGCGTGACCGCGGCCGGTTCGCCAAGGATGAGGCGCCCGGAGACGCGGGCGCTCCCGACCCGAAGTGACCCAGAACGAATCGGAGGTGCGCATGAGTGACGGTGAGGGAGAGGCGGTCGAGGTGGCGGGGAAGGGCCCGAACCGTGTGCGCGTGGTCGCGATGCTCGGGGTGGTCGCCCTGTTGATGGGGTGGCTCGTCCTCTCCGACGACGGCGAGATCGGCATGATCGTGACGTGCGCCGTGGGCGGCTCGGGGAGGAGCTGGGTGCCCGGAGAGGCGCAGGACTTCGAGGGCTCCTTCCAGGGGTTCGAGTACGAGGGCTCGACGAGCAACCTCATCGACACCCACGTGTTCGCGTACGGTGGCTACGAGCTCCCTGTGCTGTACGCCGTGCGCGACGCGCTCGAGGCGGCTCGTGGGGGCGAGGGGGTGGTCGTGGACGTCGGGGCGAACGTGGGCACGCACACGATGTACTGGTCACGCCACGCCAAGCACGTCCACGCCATCGAGCCCTGGCCGACCATCGCGAAGCGGCTCCATGACCACCTCGAGTCCAACGCGATCACCAACGTCACCGTGCACCACGTGGGATACTCGGACGAGCCGGGGACGATGCCGTTCCACGTGCCGCCCGGGTTCAACCAGGGGTGGGGGTCGTTCTCCAAGAGCTACCAGCTCGACAACTACACCGAGGACGACGAGGTGCTCGATCTCCCGCTGGTGCGAGGAGACGACCACCTGAAGGAGGCCGGCGTCGCCCGCGTCGACGCCATCAAGGCCGACATCGAGGGCTACGAGAAGCTGGCCTTCGAGGGGCTCGGCGAGACGATGAAGCGTGACCGGCCGCTGGCGGTCTTCGAGCTCAACGTCCTCAACGAGGAGGGGTTCAAGTCCGCCGAGCAGCTCCGCGCGACGTTCCCCGAGGACTATGTCTTCTACGAGATCCAGCGCCGCGCCGAGATGACCTGGAGCTTCCCCAACAAGTCGATGATGTTGTGCGTGGACCCCGAGGGCCACTACGACCTCGTGCCGTTCGACATGACCTTCGCGCGCGACGGGCGCAACCTGATGGCCGTGCCCAAAGAGCTCGACGCGAAGATCCCCAAGGCGCTGGTGAAGTGAGCCTGAAGGGGTCTTCCCCTCTCAGGAGACCTCTTCGGAGTCGACCCAGTAGACGAAGCGGCCGTCGTAGACGGTGCCCACGCAGTGTGACGCTCCCGGCGAGAACGGGATGTCCGCGAGGTCCTGGCAGGCGAAGAGGCTGAGGTTGGCCATGGCGCCTTCACGCAGGCGCCCCAGGTCGAGGCCGATCGCCTCGGCCGGCGCGAGCGTGAGGCCCGCGAGGATCTCCTCGGGCGACATGCCATGGAGGGACGCTGCGAGCGCGGCGACGAGCGAGAGGTCGTCGGTCATGGCGCGCGTGGGGTCGCTCCCTGGTGAGAGGATGACGGCGCCGCCGGCGTCGAGGACGGCGCGAGTGAGCGCGCCCGAGACCGGGCGGCGCAGCGTGAGCGCGCGGGCTGGCGTGAGCGCGAGCGCGACGCCGGCCGAGGCGAGCGCGCTGGCGTGAGCGTCCACGTCGTCGGGGCTCAGGTCGAGGTCGAGGACGTAGCGAGCGCCGTGGCGCGCGGCGAGGGAGGACGCCGATGCGTCCGAGCCGAGCCCTGCGCGTACGGCGACGGGGAGGCCCGCGGAGGCCGCGGCGGAGAGGATCGAGTCGGCGGCCTCGGTCGAGAAGCCCAGGTCACCGCACGCGACCTCGACGAGGTCGGCGCGGGAGGAGTCCAGGTCGGCCAGGAGCGTGAGCGCGCTCTCGAGGTCGGCGTCGTGGTCGGCGCCCGGGGTGAGCGAGAGGACGGCGTGGGGGTCGCAGATGGGCTCGTCGAGGCCGGTCGCGGCGCGCGCGAGCTTGAGCGCGCCGCCCGTGATCGAGCCGAGGTGCGTGGACGAGACGAGCGCGGCGGCGCCCTGCCGGGCGTACGTGTAGGTGCGCGCGCCGATGGACGCGGCGAGCGCGCGGCGCTTGGTGGAGTCGACGCGCTCGGTGATGGCGAGCGCGCCGGCGCCGGCCGCGCCGGGTCCCGTGACGTCGCCGGCGCAGCGCGCGCGGAACGCGTCGCGTGGGGCGTCGGGCGAGGGGTCGGGTCGCGCGGCGACGTGGAAGGCGACGAGCGCGGGCGTGACGAGGCGGGCGGTCAGCTCTGGGATCTTGCGCCCGCGCGCGTCGTCGGGGCGCGCGTCCCACTTCCCGATGAAACGGATCGTCCCATGGGACACGAAGACGCAGGCGTCGGTGAGCGTGGGGCCGTCGTGTGTGATGAGCGTGTCGGCCCGGAGGGAGAAGGAGTCGCGTTCGTGTGTCATTTTGCGAAGTCACGGAAGGAGAAGACGAGGGTGATGTTGACGGCGGCCTCGACGCCCTCGTTGGCGGCGGGAGGCCTGGTCTTCTTGAGCGCCTTGGTGACGCAGGAGACGACCTTCTTGTCGGGGATGTCGGAGTGGAGCCTGGAGACGGACTTCACCTTTGCCTCGTCGTCGACGAAGACCTGCATGAGAAGCTGACCGGAGCCGGTCAGCCCGGACTTCTTGGCGCGGCTTGCGTAGCACTTTGCGAGCGCGGGCCTTGCGGCCTCGATCGCCTTCTGCGCGGCGGCGTCGTCAGTGAAGTTGTTGGCGTAGACGTTGGTGAGGTCGGCGACGGGCGCGCGGCGGTATTTCTTGGGGTCGATGGGGAAGATCGCCGAGGTCTTGTCCGCGGGGCGCAGGACCACGATGGCCTTCGAGGACACGACGACGACCTCGAGCTTGCCGTCGCCGTCGAGGTCCTTGATGAGAGCGGACTCGGGCGCGGCCTCGAGGCTGGCGGTCACCAGCGCCTTGGGCGAGGACTTCGAGACGATCGAGACGAGCTTGCCGTCGACGACGATGGACTCCTCGGCGGTGCCGTCGCCGTCGAAGTCGTGGAGCGTGTCGGGGATGCCGGCCTGGGCCTCGACGCGGGCGAAGGGCTCGGAGCCCTCCGCGAGCCTGGCCTCCTCGATGTCCGCGCTCAGCAGCTTGCCCTCGCCGTCGATGTGGACGAAGCGGCCGCCGCCGATGGAGCACTCGAGGTCGTCGCGGCCGTCGTTGTTGACGTCGCCGGCGACGCAGCCCTTGAGGGAGCGGCCGGGGTCGAGCTCCCAGGCGAACTGGAGGTCGTGCGTGTAGACGCGGACCTTTCGCCTGGAGGCGCACGCGATGGAGAGCTTGCCGTCGTTCATGAAGTTGCCGAGCGTGGCGCCGGCGCAGCCCTTGGGCATGAACCAGCGGGGCTCGGTCGAGGTCTCGAGCGAGAAGGTCGGCTTGCCCGCGGCCACGAGCTCGGGGGAGTCGTCCCCGTCGACGTCTGCGACGACGACGTCGCCCGCGCCCTTCTTGGCGTTGGGCTTGAAGCCGTAGGTGCGGAAGGGGGTGCCGTCCTTGTGGATGAAGACGACGGCGCCCCGGGCGGTGACGAGCGCGGGGGCGGTGTCGTCGGACCAGTCGTAGACGCGAGCCTGCGCGCTGGCGAGGGCCGGGATGAGGAGGGCGCCAGTGAGGACGAGCGGGGTGATGAGTGTGCGCATGGGCGTTGCGGCTCCTGGTCGGGAGGTTGGGGAGCGAGGCCTGGACGCAGGCCGCTCGTGACGTGTGGGATTCAAGCCGGGAGTGGTGCGCGCGTCAAGCGCGCCGAACGATGAGACATCGCGCGGCCGCCAGGGTTCCGCGCGTTCACGCGCGGGCGGCGTACTGTGGGCGTCGTGTGGTGGGCGTGAGGGGCGTTCGCTTGCACGTGCGCACGAGCCGGTGGTATTCGTGCGACTCAATGAGGTGTGGCGCGACGGGAAGGGTCGCGCGTGCGTCTCGAGGTCGAGTTTTGGCGCCGCCCCGAGCATCGAGGGCGGCGTGTGCGTTGAGGAGGAGAGGTGACCCATCGTCGTCTCATGTTGTGCGCGCTCGCTGTGATCATGGCGAGCTGCTCGGGGTATCAGGAGCCGCTTCCGCGGCGTGACAGGATCAACTTCCCCGTCGGCGCCGCGCTGCATCCGAATGCGCGCTACCTGTACGTGGTGAACTCGAACTTCGACACCACCTACGACGAGGACCTCGGCGGGACGATCGCCGTGATCGACACGGACACGCTGGAGGTGCTCGGGGGCGGCTCGCCGTTCATCCCGTCGTTCGGCGGTGACATCGAGCTCAGCGAGGGCGCGACGCGCGCCTACGTGGCCGCGCGCCGTGGGAACACGGTCGTCGCGCTGGACGTGGCGCCCTCGGGCAGCGCGATCGGGTGCGGCGAGGAGGCCAGCGGGAGCTGGTCGCTCCGCTCGGACACGACCGACTGCCTGATCCGGTCGCTCGGCGCCGACGGCGACGAGATCATCCCGGCGGACCCGTTCGGCGTGGACGTGGTGCGCGTGGAGCGCGGCGGCGCGTCGTTCGACTTGGTCACGACCTCGCACCTGCGCGGTGACCGCGTCGCGACGATGTCGCTGCCCGCGAGCGACGTCCCGATCACGCTCGGCGGGTCGGTCCCGAGCGCGGACGGCGCGCTGAGCGCGGTCGCCGCGATCGGCTCGGCGACGCTCGCGAGCGCGCCCCTCATCGAGGGCTCGAACGCGATCACGCGCCGCCCCGGTACGCTCGAGATGTACGCGGCAGGCAAGAACACCAACTCGCTCGGTATCTTCGTGCCCTTCGTCAACGACCTCGGCGAGGCCGAGGCGATCGTGCGGCGCGGGTACATCGCGTTGAACAACCTGTCGAGCGTCGTGGACGCGCGCGCGGTCGCCTTCGACCAGGCCGGCGAGCGCATGTTCGTGGTCACGAGGCGCCCCGACGCGCTCCACATCTTCAGGCTCGTGCCCGCGGACCCCGAGACGGGCGCAGGAGTGGATCACAAGCTCGAGCGCGTCGTGCCGCTGGGCGACCAGCCCGCCGACGTGCTTCTGCATCGCTCGCCGTCAGGTCGAGAGCTGCTCTACGTGACCTGTTACGACTCCCAGTCGATCCAGGTCATCGACCCGAACACGGGCGTCCTCGTCGACGAGATCGAGCTCGACTCGCAGCCCTACAAGCTCGTCATCGACCCGAGCGACGTCCGCTGCCGCTTCTCCGGGGACCGGTGCCGCGCGTACGTGACCTTGTTCGCAGACTCCAAGGACGCGTCGCAACGCTGCGACGACACCGAAGACGGTTGCGGCGCCGTGGGCGTCATCGACCTCGATCCGTCGAGCGACCGTTACCACCAGATCATCGCGAAGGTGCGCTGATGCGACGTTCAGTCAAGGTCATGTCGGCGCTCCTCGCGCTCTCCTCAATCGCCGTCACCACGCCCGCGTGCGAGACGCCCGAGGTCGCCGTCCCGTTCTCACTCGACGCCCCCCGGGCGGTCGCGGTGTCCCGCGGAGAGGTCTGCATGACCCTGCGCGACGTCACGACGGACAACTCAGGCATCTTCGAGCCCGTGCTCCGTTCGTGCGTGGAGGTCTCTGCCGAGCAGGTCGAGATCGAGCGCGACCGTGAGGACAGCACCACCGAGTCCATCGCGGACACCGCGACGTTCTTCGAGCGCGGGGCGATCGGCTTCGTGGTCAACGGCCAGAGCGACTCGGTCGCCGTGATCGACATGTCACGCGCCCAGCCGAGGCTCATCGACCTCGACCTCTCCTCGCCTGGCGTCACGCAGATCCCCACGGGGCGACGCCCCGTGGACGTCGCGACGTCCCCCGACGGCACCGTCGCCTACGTGCTCAGCGAGCGCGACCAGTCGATCTCGCTGATCGACGTCTGGGCGCTGCGCCCGCTCGAGGCGACGATCCCGTTGGCGGCGCCTCCCGTGGACCTCGACGTGCGCGCAGGCGCCGTCGTCGCGCTGCTGTCGAACTCACAGCTCGCGATCCACCCGGGCGTGCGCTGTGAGGCGCCCGCGAGCATGGGCGATCGGCGCGTCTACGCGCCGGACGGCGACTGCTCTGGCGCCGACGCCGCCGTCGTGACCGCTCAGCTCCCGAGCGCCGGCTCCTCCATGGCGCTCGACCCCAGGCGCCCCTACGCCTACGTCGTCTACACCGACCGCGCGTTCATGTCCGTCGTGGCGCTCGAGGACACCGGCGAGGCGTGCCTGTCCGGCGGCGCGGCCCCGTGTGAGGTCTCACGCGTCGGCCTGACCACGGGCTGCGCCGACGGCGTGGACAACGACGGCGACGGTCTGTCCGATCAGGACGACCCCCAGTGCTTCGGTCCCTTCCACGCCGAGTCCGCCGACGGGGTCGGCCGACGCCTCCAGGGCGCGTGCGCCGACGGAGAGGACAACGACGGCGACGGGCTCACCGACCGCGACGACCCCGAGTGCTACTCCTCCGAGCAGCCCGGAGAGGACGCTCGCCCCGACTTCATGACGCTCCCTCGCCCGTGTGAGGACGGCATCGACGAGGACGGCGACCAGCTCATCGACTACCCCGGCGACCCGAACTGTTACGGCGAGCAGGGCCGCGCCGAGACCGCCCCCGGCGGGTTCACCTTCAGCGCCATCTCGGTCGACGAGCTCGGTGTGTTCGCCTACGCGCTCGACCTGACCTCCCGCGAGGTCGTCGTGATCGACCTCGACGACCGCGCGCTCGTCGACCTGTCTCTTATACACATCTGACGCTGCCGACGATCTAC
>CAJXPN010000168.1 GCA_913058025.1 uncultured Myxococcales bacterium
GAGGGGACCGGCTAGCGAGCGTGAGCGAGCGGCGCCTGGGGGACCGTGCTGCAATCCCACCCCCAGTTGGTTTCCAAACCGCGAACCACCGCGCCCCCGTGACAGCGCCCACCCCACGCGATAAACTCGGCGCCAGTGCCTCCGATGCCAGAGCCAGCGAGAGTGACCATGATCGACGATTTGCACCGCATAGACTCCGAGATCACCGCGAGGATGACCGACCTCGTCGACCTACGCCGCCACCTGCACCGCAACCCCGAGCTCAGCCGCAAGGAGTTCAAGACCACGGCGCTGCTGCGCGAGCGCTACACGCACCTGGGCTTCGACGTCCGCGTGCGCAGCCAGGGCACCGGCGCGCTCGCCGAGCTCACCCCGCACGGCTTCGACCCGAAGAAGCACCCGACCGTGGCGCTGCGCACCGACCTGGACGCGCTGCCCATCGCCGAGGAGAACGAGGTCGACTACCGCTCCCAGAACGACGGCGTCATGCACGCCTGCGGTCACGACGTCCACATGACCTGCGCGTTCGGCGCCGCCCAGGCGCTCGCGGCCATCGACCACCTCCCCGGCCGCATCCGCGTCCTGCTCCAGCACGCCGAGGAGATCGCGCCGTCGGGCGCCGCGGACATGATCGCGTTCGGCGCGCTCGATGGCGTCGACGCCATCCTCGGTCTCCACTGCGACCCGCAGCTCCCCGAGGGCGTCATCGGCGTCCGCGAGGGCGCGCTCACCGCGTCCTTCGACCGGTTCATCTTCAAGGTCAAGGGCGTCAGCGGCCACGGCGCGCGCCCCCACCACACGATCGACCCCATCTTCGCCGGCGTCCAGCTCGCCAACGCCCTCTACAGCGCGGTCTCTCGACGCTTCGACGCGCGCGAGCCCATGGTCATCTCGATCGGTGAGTTCCGCGGCGGCGCCGTCCCCAACGCGATCCCCGACCTCGTCACCATGACCGGCACCGTGCGCACGGTCTCCAAGGATCGCCGCCAGCACGTGCGACCCCTGCTCGAGCAGCTGGCCGCGGGCGTGGCCGCCACGACCGGCGCGACCATCGAGCTCGACCTCTACGAGGGCGCCCCCCCCATCCTCAACAACGCCGCCCTCGTGGGTGAGTTCGCCGAGGCCGCCCGCGCGATCCTCGGGGACGAGGGCGTCTACGAGATCCCGCTGCCGAGCATGGGCTCGGAGGACTTCTCGAACTTCCTCGACCACGCCCCCGGCGCGATGTTCCGCCTCGGCACGGCCAAGGCCGGGCGCGACGTGCACCTGCTCCACACCCCCCTGTTCGACGTCGACGAGCGCGCCATCGCGCACGGCTCGAAGGTGCTCGCGCGCGCCGCGCTCCGCGTGCTCCACAAGCTCGCCGACGATCGCGACGCGCTCCGATGAGCGCGCGGGTGGCTGGCTCGGCGCCCGCTCAGCTCTCGCTGAGCCCGCCCTCGACGCCGCCCTCGGCCAGCGAGATCTCGCCCTCCTGCTCGCCCTCGTGGGTCAACAACATGTCGCCGTCCAGCGCCACCGCCTCCAGCATGCCGCAGGTGGGGCAGCGGAACGCGAAGACGTCGAGCTTGCGGGACCTCTTGATGTTGACCCCGTAGCCGCCCCACATGCCGTGGTACTCGGGCACGCCGTCGAGCCAGAGCACGGGCTTGTACACCGCGCTCTCGTTCTTCTCGAGGAGCACGCCGATGTCCATCGCCTCGTCGCACCGCAGGCAATTGCGCTTCTTCAGGAGCTTCTTCTCGTTCACTTCTTCGACTCCAACCAGGCCGCCAGCGGCTCGAAGACCCGCCGGCGAGCGTCGCGCGCGATGAACATGTCCGCGTGGGCGTACCAGGTGCGCTCGTCCCCCACGATCAGCGCGCGCATGTCGCGCGCGCCCACGTAGTCGAGCCCGCTGAGCGCGGTCTCCAGCGGGACCACGCCGTCCCGGTTCGCCGCCACGCACAGCATCGGCATGCCCTCCACCTGCCTGACCGCGCGCGTGATGTCGACCCCGTCCACCACGAGGTCCTTGGCGCGGACCCAACGGGCGATCTGCCCGTTGAGGTGTCGCGTCGGGTCGTCGACCGTGCGCACCAGCTCGGCCGGGTCGCTCAGGTCGATGTTGTCCACGTTCAGGTACAGCGAGAGCAGCTTGGGCGCGCGCATGGCGAACGGCAGCGCCGCCCTGGCCATCGTCCTCGTCCCCACGATCGGCAGCGACGACATCAGCCTGGGCGCCGAGGACAGCGCGCGCATCAGCGGGTGAACCCTCACCCAACGGAGCGGGCCGCCAATCGACACGAACGACCCCAGCGGGTGCGTGTACGGGTTGTGCGCCAGGTAGGCGTACGCGATCGTCGCGCCCAGGCTACAGCCGATCAGGTCGATGTGCGTCGCGTCGCTGAGCCTGAGGACCTCGTCCATCGCGCACGGGAGGTCGATCAGGGCGAGCTCGCTGAAGCCGTAGCGCTCGGGCGAGGCCTCGCCCGGCCGCGAGTCCCCTTGCCCGCGCAGGTTCGCCGTCCACACCTCCGCGCCCTCGGACGCCAGGTGGCCCACGATCGAGACGTCGCTCGGGTGGTTGCTCAGGATGAAGCTGTTCATCCCGTAGCCTGGGATGAACAGCACGGGGCGTCGGCTCGGGTCGTGGCGCTTCGGGTCCACGAACCTCGTGAGCTCGAGCTGCCAGCCGTCCGGTGTCCTCGGTCGAAATGTCGTCGATTGTATCAATGCGTGGTGGTGCGTTTTGGGTCGTGGCCCCCTCCCACATCTTCACGAGGGGGACCCCACGTTTTAGACCCATAGTCTCCTGCGCGCACGCTTATTGTGTGACCCTGGACGAATGCGGCCCCTCTCTTGCTGTGAGCGAGGGAGAATACGTCGCCGATGTATCCAGCGAGAGAACGAGAAAGCCCCCCTGTTCTTGACGTGTGGAATGTTCGTCCTCATCCTTTGTTTTCGTTTCCCGCACGCGGCCTTCCAACAGGCCACGTCTGGAAAGAGCGGCCAGCGCGGGCGGAGACGCCACCGTGAGGTGGTGTCCCCGACCGCGGCCTGGTCTCTCCTGGTTTACGCTTCGCTTCCCTCTACTCATCGGGGAGCGGCGCGTGTGTCGACACGATGAGGCCCAGGGTCATGTCTATGGTAGTGAGGCTGGACGACACCCCGGCGAACTCTGACACCTTCACCTCGGACTCGATGGGCGCGCTGATTCAGCGCGGCTCCCCGGGTTGGGGGGAGGACTACTGGGCCGAGATCGACGGCGCCCGCGTGGGCGTCGCCGAGAGCTCGCTCACGCTCGAGCTCCAGGCGGGCTGCCAGGACTCCTCCTGCGTCAACTACGTGCGCCTGAGCGTCGACATCGGCGTCGAGCGCGGGGGCGAGCTCACGCTCCTGCACGTCGAGGACCTCTACCCGGCGCGCGCGCTCGAGCTCCTCGGCGCCTCGCTCGACGACCAGGCCCCCGCGCGCGTCAGAGACGCGATCGTCGCGACGCTCACGGCGCTCGACCCCGTCGATCCCATCGGCCACCTCACGCGCGACTGCATCGCGCCCATGCGCCTCTTCGAGCCGCTGCTCAACGCGCTCGTCTCGCCCAACCCTCATAACACCATGGCGAGCTGGGCCAGCGACCGGTTCGCCGCCCTGCTCGAGGGCGAGCACCTCGCGCTCGCTCAGACCGACATCTGGCGCGCGAGCGTCATCGCCCGAGAGGTCTGCGTCTGCACGGACCTGCGCTCACACGGCCAGGTCAAGCTCGTGGGCGAGGTCTCCATCGAGGGCCTCGCTGGCTCCTCCTCCGGAAGCTGGAAGAGCCGCGCCACGCTCGTCCCCCCCTCGCTCTCATGGCGAGACCGCCCCGCGCCCAATGAGGAGGACGTCCTCGCGGCGATCCAGGCATGGCGCGACGAGCTCACCGACAACCTCGCCGCTCGCCTCGCCCGACGCGGAGGCCCGATCATGCTCTCCGAGATCACGCCTCAGCTCGAGCTCTGAAGCACCTCGCGGACCTGATCGCGACGCACCAGCTTCACGCGCGACCGCCCGGACTCCTCGCCGAGTCGGATCTCCTCGGCGTCGAGCCGCTGCCAGTCCTCGAACGTCACGAACTCCACGCCTCTCCCTGTCAACAGCTCGGCGACGTCGTCCTCGGGTGAGGGCGCCGCGGGCGTGGCCTCCAGATCCTCGAGCATCTTCGCGACCGTCCCCGTCGCGCACTTGTTGTTCGTGCCGATCACGCCCGACGGCCCGCGCTTGATCCAGCCCGCCACGTAGAGCCCGGGCAGCGCCTCGCCACCCTCGCCGACCACGCGGCCGTCGTCGTTGGCGATCACGGCGCGCCTCGCGTCGAACGGGAGCTCCGGCAGCTCCACGCCGCGGTACCCCACCGACCGCAGCACCAGCCCGCACTCGATCTCGCGCGTCCGGTCGGTCGCGTACGACTGAATGTAGCCCGACTCCGTCGGCCGCAGCTCGTTGTCGACCACGCGCACCCCCACCACCTGGCCCGCGTCGTCGCCCAGAATCTCCACGGGAGACGTGCAGAAGAGGAAGTGCACGCGCCGCGGCTTGCCGCCCGGCTCGAGGTCGAAGAACCCCCTCATGATCTCGACGTTCCCGCGCGCCGCCGAGTTCGACTCGAGCGACTCGGCGCTCGCCTCGTCGAGCTCGAAGTCCGACGCCCTCACCACCGCGTGCGCGACCTCGAGCTCCCCGAACTCGCGCAGCTCCTTCTTGGAGAACTTCGCCTGCGCCGGCCCGCGGCGCGCGATGACGTAGACGTCCTCGATGAGCGAGCCGCGCAGCGCGTCCAGCGCGTGCTGCGCGATGTCGGTCGGGTGGAGCTCCTCGACCGACTTCGCCAGGATCCTCGCCACGTCCAGCGCCACGTTCCCCGCGCCCACGACCACCGCCGCCCGCGCGCCCAGCCCGAACGTGTGGTCGGCGTAGTCCGGATGGCCGTTGTACCAGGCCACGAACTCGGTCGCCGAGTGGCTCCCCTCCAGGTCCTCACCGGCGATCCCCAGCGGGCGGTCCGACTGCGCTCCCACCGTGAACACGATCTGGTCGTAGCGCTCGCGCAGGTCCGCCAGCTTCAGGTCTCGCCCGAACTCGACGTCCCCGAAGAAGCGCACGCGCTCGTCGAGCGCCGTGCGCTCGTAGACCTTGCTCACGCTCTTGATCTTGGCGTGGTCCGGCGCCACGCCGTAGCGCACCAGCCCGTAGGGCGCCGGCAGCCTGTCGAACAGGTCCACGCGCACGTCCACGCCCGCCTTGTTCTTGAGCAGCGCCGCCGCCGCGAAGAACCCCGCCGGGCCTGCGCCCACCACCGCGACCTTCAGCGGCCGCTCCTGCGTTCCAAGAGTCGTCATCGCCACACCTTCCTTCGAGGCGCCCTCGCGGACGCCGTGCGAACTGTATGAATAGATAGTTCGCACGGCGACGTGCCGTGCGAACTGTTTTTTGAGATAGAACGTATGTGCTCAGGAGCGCCTGCGGCGCCTCCCCACGAGCGCGCCCAGCGCGAGCAGCGCGAGCCCGCCCAGGCCCGACGCCGGCGGGCCCTCGGGCGCGCTCGCGCACCCGCCGCCGGACGCGTCCTCGCCTCCGTCGGTCGGCTGCTCGAGCGGCTCGAGCAGCTCGATCGTCAGCGTCGTCGCCTCCGAGTTCGCCACCCCGTCTGAGACGATGAGCTGGAACGTCACCGACTCGCCGACGGCGTCGGGGAGCGTGAGCGTGAGCGTGGCCTGGTTGGTCTCGCCGAGCGTGGCGTCGGGGCCGCCCGTCTGAGACCACTGGTAGCTCGCGATCGGGTCGCCGTCGGCGTCCGACGAGTCGGAGCCGTCCAGCGTCAGCTCCACGCCCGCGTCCACCCCGGAGGGGCCTGAGATCGCGGCCACCGGCGCCCTGTTCGCGCCAGGGTTCACCGTGACCTTGGTGAAGTCCGGCTCGCTGTCGAGCTCGCCGTCGTTCACGATCAGCGCGAACACGACCTCGGGCATCTCCTCTCCGTCACGCACGCGGGGCGCGGTGAAGGTCGGGTTGCGTGAGCTGGCGTCGTCGAGCTGGACGGCCGGCCCGCGGCTCTGTGTCCAGCGGTACGACGCGATCAGGTCGGCGTCCGGGTCGAACGAGCCGCCGCCGTTGAGCGTGACGGTCACCTCCGAGTCGGCCTGCTGATCGTCGCCGGCGCGCGCGACGGGCGCGCGGTTGAGCGTGGTGCACTGCTGGTCCACGTCCACGTTGCACCAGCCCGTCGGGCAGTCCGAGTCCTGGGCGCACGTGTCGCGGCACGCGTCCTCGCCGCACCCGTTCGCGCACGTGCTCACCGCTCCCGACTCGCACGTCCCCGCGTCGTCACAGGTCGACGCCGCGACGAGGCTCGCGCCGTTGCCGCTGCACACCGGCGCGGCGCACTCGTCGCCCGCGTTCGCCGAGGCCCACGCCGTCGTGCTCCCCGCGATGTCGCACACCTGGCACAGGTTGGTCGGGTTCGACGCCCCGTCCAGGTAGCACGCGTCGCCGATGGTGCAACCGATGGTCTCGCTGGCGCAGCCCACGCCCGCCGTGCACACGTTCGCGGTGCAAGCGTCGCCGTCGTCGCACGCGCCGTTGTCGGGGACGTTGCGGAACATCCCCAGGTCGTCCTCCTCGTCGGCGCCCTCGTCGCACGAGTCGAACGTGCAGTCGATCGAGTCGTCCGAGCTCGGCCGCGTCCCCTGGACGCACCCCGTCGCCGCGTCGGCGCCCGCGTCCGAGGGCGCGCAGGTCTCGGCGCCGTCGCAGAACAGGCCGTTCTGGCAGGGCGCGTCGTCGGGCGTGTTCGTGACCGTGTCGTTGATCTCGTCGCACATGTCCGTCGTACACGACGCGCCGTCGTCGGACGGGTCGACCCCCGCGACACAACCATCCGCGTCCGCCGTCGGGTCCGCCGCGTCGCACGTCTCGACGCCGTTGCAGAACGCGCCGTCGTCGCAGTCGGAGTTCGTGACGCAAGGGGCCGCCGAGGCCGACGAGGTCGCGAACGTGATGGACGCCGTGGAGAGCGCCGCGATGGTTTGTATCTTCTTGAAAAGATTCATGGTTTCTTCCTTGATGACGACCCGAAATACTTCTGACCGCGCCAACATACCAAATGTGCCTGCGCATGGGGAGCGCTGGTGTTTTCACGCCCGCCTGGTTTAGGCTCCCCGCTCGCCACCGACCACGCCCTCCTCGCCTCCTTCACGGCCGGGACGCTCACCTCCACAAAGGCCACGTATGGGACCGGCAATCTTCATGCTCCTGTTTGCCGGGTTCATCGTCCTCGTCGTGCGAGCGCTGAGCCAACAGTCCAGCGGCCCGCGCGCGCTCGAGCACATCTCCTCTCGGCTCGCGGACCTCTTCGCCCAGGAGCTCCACGGCGGGCTGGGCGGCCGCCCCGTATCGTTCAGCGGTGAGCGCACGGTCGAGTCGGGGGACGCCGTCACGCTCTCTCGCTTCGAGATGGACACGAACGTCAGGCTCCCCTTCGCGCTGAACAAGCCCGCGGCCAGGGGCACGACCCCACGCGCCGCGCTGCTCGACGCGTTGGGCGTGCGCGGGCGCTTCGCCATCAAGGGGGCTGGCAGGGAGCCGTTTATCCTGGCGACGCTGAGCGAGGACTTCGTCGCCGCGCTCCTCGCGGCGACCGCCGACGGGCTCTGGGACGAGGTCTGCACGGGCGTCGACGACGCGCTCGTGTTCGTGTGGCGCTCGGAGGAGGTCATGACGTGGGGGGCGTTCGAGGAGCGCGTC
>CAJXPN010000169.1 GCA_913058025.1 uncultured Myxococcales bacterium
CGAGATTTCTGCCTGTCTCGTGGGCTCGGAGATGTGTATAAGAGACAGGACCTGGGCGTTGTCCAGGGTGAGTCCAACCAGTTCGCGGGTGGTTGGATGAGAGAGGATGTCGAGCACGCATTCGTCGGTCCCTCGCTCGCCCAGGTCGAGTCTCTCGATTCCCTCCATCCCCATGGTTGCCAACGCGGAGAGCATCTCTTCTCCGTGTGTTTGACTCAGGCGCAGGTTCGCCAGCGCGGGCATCGATCCTTGCGTAAAGAGGGCGGAGGGGACTCCCTTTTTGAACTCGCATGCGTCGAGATCGAGATCGATGAGTTTTGAGAGACGTCCAGAACCCACCAGCTGTTCGGCGACCTTCTTACTCAGCCGTTGTTTGGACGCCCGAAGCGAGGTCAGGTTTTGCAGGTGATCGGCTCCGGCGAGCATCGTCCAGTGGTGCTGAGGGGCGGGTTTGTCGGTGCGGATCGTATAGCGCTCGAGGCGAGACAGGTTTGTGCACGAGAACAGCGCCTCTGATTGTGCCTTCGAAATTTTTTCCCAGACGTGTGCGGCCCGAACCACTGAGAGCAGTGGGTTGTCATCTCCTTTCAGCGCGAACGACAACCACCCCCTGTACGACGACGTGCTCGCGTCGAACCGCTTCTCACGAGGCAGTCGATCGATGTGTGCGTTGGTGTATGCGAGGGCTCCTTCGAGGGCCCCGTTGTTGAGGCCTTCGAGCGCCTCTTTGATCTCGTCCCATTGCTCGAGCGTGTCTCCCGCGCTCTGAATCAGCGCGCGCAGCTCCCCGAACGCCTCGTGTTCTGTGGGGTCATGATTGTTCTCGGGATTCAAGGGCCTCATGCCGTCGAAGAGCAAGCCGATGAAGTCCGCTGTGCCGAAGATCGGTACGCCGCGATCCCGAGCAGCTTGCACATCTTCGGACAGGCGCGACCCCCACAACGGGGTCTCGCCCTCGTGCGCGATGAAGTCGGCCTTCGCGAGCCGTCGAGTGAGCTTTGCACCCCGTCGCTCCAGGTGTGTGCCCACGTCGCCCTTGGCCAGGGCCCAGCCATTGTCGTGGGTCAAGGTTCCATAGATGCCCCAGGTCTTTCCATCGAAGTAGGTTGCGTCGAGGTCGACGTCTTCTCCGGGGTAGGTGAGCGCAGCGAGCGCGTCGGGGAGAGGGGAGAGCTCGGGCTGTGAGCCTGGCGCGAAGGGGTCCTCGCCCTCGATGAGTCTGAGGAAATCGGACTCTCCGATGATCTTGGCCCCCACCGCCTCCGCCTGTGTCGCCTTGGCTCCTTGGGCTTTACCTGGCAGAGGCGTTGGCCCCTCCATCACGAGGAAGTCGAGCTTGCCCGAGACGGCCTTCACGATCTGACCGCCGCGGTCCGTGATGGCCGCGGTCGAACTCTTCTTGGCGATGTTGGGCAGGCGGCCGTAGATCAGCCAGGTCTTGCCCGCGAAGTAGGTCCCGTTCACGTCACTCATGCATACTCCTGTTGCTGGCGCCGGTGCGTTAGATCTAGGCCCCGAGGAGCGCGCAGGTCAACAGGGCGAATGGTCGTGATGCGGTGTGCCTCGCGTTGCGAGTCACGCCGCATCACGACACGCCGTCACGTGCTCGGGCGCACGCGGAACGCCGTCGATTCGTCGGAGCGCGGGCGCAACCTGTCGAGGCCCTTGAGGCACATCCGTTCGGTGCGGTCGTGGGCGACCGCGCCCACGAGCGACTCGCACGCGGTGTGGTCGATGAGGGTGACGCTGGGGTCGATCTGGAACGTGACCTTGGAGTCGAGCTTCATCAACTCGGAGATGCGCTCCTGGAGCAGGTACGCGTTGAACGAGACGAGCGGACGCGCGATGTGCACGACGCGCTCACCCTCGCGCTCCTCGACGTGCGAGACCGGGTCGCGGAACAGGTCCTTGATGATGTGCATGAACCCCTGCTCGTGCTCCTCGGGGCGCTCGGCCTTCCACGCGGTGTACGCCACGAGGCCGAACTTGAGGCCCGTCCCGATGAGCACGCCCACGAGCAGGTCCGTCAACAGGATCGCCACGACCGTGCTCGCGTAGATCGCGAACTGCTCGCGCCCGATGTGCGCGATGTGTTTGACGATCGTCGGGTTGATCATCTTCCAGCCCGTGTAGACGAGGATCGATCCCAGCGCGGCCTTGGGCACGACGCTCATGATGCCGGGGGCGATGAACAGGAACCCGAGCAGGAACAGCGCGTTGGCCGCGTTCGCCCAGAGCGTGCGGCCGCCCGCCTCGATGCAGGTCTTGGACTTGACGCCTCCAGGGATGATCGTCAGGCCGCCAGCGAGGCTCGACAGGATGTTCGAGAGGCCCATCGCCGCGAGCAGGCGGTTGGGCTCGGAGTGGCGCTCGAACGGGTCGATGCGGTCGATCGCCTGGGCCGTCGCCAGCGACTCCACGCCGTCGATCAGCGTCAGCGTCACGATCCCGAGCGCCACCGCGCCCCACAGGTCCGTCGACTCCCACACTCCGGCGAAGTCGGGCATCTGGAGCCCCGAGAGCGGGTTCGCGGGCACGCTGATGAGCAGGGCCGGGTCGCTCCCCCCGAGGCCGAGCGCCATCCCCATCGCGATCCCGATCACCACCGCGAAGATGTGTGGCGGGACCACGCGGAAGAGCCGAAACCTCGGCGCCAGCGCGTACGTGCTCAGCAGCATCACGAACAACGTCACGACCCCGATCGCGATCGCCCCGCCGTGTCCGTGCGCCAGCCACGTCGGGATCTGGCCCAGGTACTCGATGAACCCGTGCGCGTGCACCGGCTCGAGGTACCCCATGAACAGCGGCAGCGCCTTGACCGCGATGAGCAGCCCGATCGCGCCGAGCATCCCCTCGACCACGCTCGCCGGGAAGATCGCCGCGAAGCGCGCGACCTTGAGCTTGGCGAGGATGAGCTGGATCACGCCGACCGTGAATATCACCACGAGCAGCTTCGCGTAGCCCGCGCCCACGGTGTCCGCGGTGCCCGCGCCGCCGAGCGCGGTCATCGTCACCAGGAGCGCCGGCGCGAGCCCCGCCGCGGGGCCAGAGATCGTCAGGTACGAGCCCCCCACCAGCGGGAAGATCAGGCCCGCGATGATCGAGGAGATGATGCCGTAGATGGGCGGCGCGCCCGACGCGATCGCGATGCCTGAGGAGAGCGGCAGCGACACCAGCGAGACGACCAGCCCCGCGAGCAGATCGTGGCGCCAGTGCTTGAGCCCCTTGATGCCGTTGCGGGGAGGTTCTTCGAGACGAGCGTACGTACCGTTCGTGTTGTTCACGTGTTCACACCTGTGACCGTCGCGTGTGCGCTCATGCGCACGACGCGTAGCTTTGCGTTCATCCTCTCATTTTCGAGAGGGTCCCTCGTTCCTGCCTGTGTTGGTGCGTGGGCGCCGAATGACGGCGCGCGCGCTCAACGTGCGGGAGGGCCGCGCGCGAGGTGTGCGCGCGCGTGGTGTGACGTGTGGGGGAGGGGAGGGCCGCGCGGAGAATGCGCCCTGTAGAGGGCTGCCCTGGGGCGAGGTGCAGGGGTCTCGGTGACCCTGGGCTCGGGGACGTCGCCGTCTCCTCGAGGGGGGTCCTCTTCGGGGTGGTCCTCTCCGTCGCTCTCTTCGACCTCCTCGAGCTCGATCAGCTCGAACAGCTCGAGGCCGATCGGCGCGCGCTCGCGGTGCGGGTCCGTGTCGACGACGTCGACATTGGACACGCCAGCGGGAGGCGTCAGGAACGTCGCCACGAGCGACGCCCACTGGATCAGTATGAAGAGGCGAGCGAACATGACGTGGGGGGGACTCCGAGGTGGGTTCGACCGGGTGGGTCTTCCCGTAAGCTAGCAAACACCCGTCGTCAAATCATCAGCGGCGCGTTCGAGAGCGGAAATACTTGATGAGCGGCGCGATGTGGTCCTCGTCGGTGCGCACGTTCACGAAGTCGATCTTGAGGCGTCGGAAGATCTGCTCGCGACGCGCGCGCTGCTCGGCGGCGGCCTTCTCGAACGCGCCGCGCACGCGCTTGCTGGTGGTGTCGATCGTGAGCGTGCGCCCGGTCTCCGGGTCCTCGAGGTGCACGAGCCCCACGTTCGGGACCCGCTCCTCGAGCGGGTCCGTGACCACGACCGGGATCAGCTCGTGGCGGCGGTTGGCGATGTCGAGGGGCTTCTCGAAGCCGGAGTCGAGGAAGTCCGAGATCAGGAACACCACGGCCTTCTTGCGCGTGAGGCGCGAGAGGTGCTCGAGCGCGACGTCGAGCTTGGTCCCCTTCGCCTCGACCTCCTGGCTCAGGATCTTGGTGATCACGCGCAGCACGTGCTTGCGGCCCTTCTTGGGCGGGATGAACGTCTCGACCTGGTCGGTGAACGTGATCAACCCGACGCGGTCGTTGTTCTTGATCGCGCTGAACGCGATGAGCGCGGCGAGCTCGGCGGCGGCCTCCCGCTTGCGCTGGTTCTGGGTGCCGAAGAGCTGCGAGCCCGACGCGTCCACGAGCAGGAACACCGTGAGCTCGCGCTCCTCGACGAACTGCTTCACGAACAGCGAGTCCATGCGCGCGGAGACGTTCCAGTCGATGACGCGGATGTCGTCGCCTGGCTGGTACTCGCGCACGTCCACGAAGTCCATCCCTCGCCCCTTGAAGACGGACTGGTACTGACCGGCGAGCTGGTCGTTGACCGCGCGTCGGGCGATGATCTCGAGTCGTCTGACCGCGCTCGCGATCTCCTTGGGCAACATGGCCGCGCTCCTTTGCGTCCTCGGGTCGTCGAGGGGGCTTCGTTCAGGGGACCTCGATCGTCTCCAGGATCGTCTCGATGACAGACTCCGAGGTCTGCTCCTCGGCCTCGGCCTCGTACGTCAGCGCGACGCGGTGGCGCAGCACGTCGTAGGCGATCGCCTTGATGTCCTCGGGGTAGACCGAGTCGCGGCCCCTGATGAAGGCGTGCGCGCGCGACGCCATATTCAGGAAGATCGTGGCGCGGGGGGACGCGCCGAACTCGATGAAGCGCTCGAGCTGGGGGAGCCCGAACTCGCGCGGGTCGCGCGTCGCGCAGATGATGTCGACGATGTAGTCCTTGAGCTCGTCGGCCAGGTGGACCTTGCGCACGGCGCGCTGCGCCGCGAGGATCTGCTCCGGCGTCGTCACCGGCCTGAGCGTCACCGGGTCGGCGTCGGTCACCAGGTCCATGATGAGCCGCTCCTCGGCGCGCGTGGGGTAGCCCACGCGGATCATGAGCATGAAGCGGTCGACCTGGGCCTCGGGCAGCGGGTAGGTGCCCTCCTGCTCGATCGGGTTCTGCGTGGCGAGCACGAGGAATGGCCTGGGGAGCGGGTAGGTCGTGTCGCCGATGGTGACCTGGCGCTCCTGCATCGACTCGAGCAGCGCGGACTGGACCTTGGCCGGCGCGCGGTTGATCTCGTCGGCGAGCAGGATGTTCGTGAGCACCGGGCCCATGCGCGGCTCGAAGTCGCGCGTGGCCTGGTTGAAGATCATGGTGCCGATGAGGTCGGCGGGCAGCAGGTCGGGCGTGAACTGAATGCGCGCGAAGTCGAGGTCGATGCAGCTCGCCAGCGACTTCACCGTCAGCGTCTTCGCCAGCCCCGGGACGCCCTCGAGCAGCACGTGGCCGTTCGTGAGCATCCCGATGAGGAGCCGCTCGATCATGTACTTCTGGCCCACGACCACGCGGCTGAGCTCGTGCATCAGCCCGCTCACGAACGCGTTCGGGTCGAGCGCCGCGTCGGCCGCAGCCTCTCGCTCCGCCTTCGTCTCCTGCGTCGCCGGCGTCGCCTGCGCCTCCTGCGCCTCCTGCGTCTCCTCGTTCACCTCTTCACTCATCTCGACTCCATCCTTTCAACAATGATTCTTCCACTGGAGCGCGAGCCCCTCACGCTCAGGCGTCTCGTTCGATCGCCTCGACGGCGAGCCGGTCCGCGCGCTCGTTGAGCGGCAGGCCGGAGTGGCCCTTGACCTTGACGAACGTGACGTCCGAGCAGTCCGCGAGCAGGCCCTTGATCTCGGTGATGAGCGAGACGTTCGCCTTCGCCTTCCACCCCTTGGACAACACCCCGATCGAGTACGAAGAGTCCGTGTGGATGAGGACCTTCGCGTCGCGGTCCTCGAGCTCCTCGACGGCGACCTTGATCGCCCAGAGCTCGCCGATGTTGTTGGTCCCGTGGCCGAGCCACTGGCTGACCTCGAAGTAGGCGTCTCCCTCGCGCCGGAGCATCCCGTAGGAGCACGGCCCGGGGTTCCCGGTGCAGGCGCCGTCGGTGTAGATCTCGACGATCCCGACGGGCGGAGGCGCCAGCGTCTTCAGCTCGGAGGGGACCACGTCGCTCACGACCTTGGGGCCCGCGGCCTCCTCGATCACGATGTCGGAGCCCGCCGAGGCGGACGACTTCTTGGCGCCGCTCTTCTTGACCGAAGGCTTCTTCTTCTTGGCGCCCGCGGTCGCGGGGCCCTCCTCGAGCGCCAGGTTGCTCGAGTGGACCGTGTAGACCTTGGCGTCCTCGCTCGAGTTGAACTTCGTGTTCACGAGTCCTTTCGCGGTGATGTACTCGCCGGCGTCGTCGACCTCGGCGTAGACCTTCTTGTTACCTTTGAAGTAGCGCAGTTCCCAGGGCACGTGTCGGCCTCCGTCGAAATCACATCGGGTCGCGCCGCCTCTTGACGGCGCGCCACGAAGATATCCCTCGGCGCCGGTTTGGCAAGGCGCACGTGCGGTGGTCAGAAGCTCGCGAGCCTCACGTTGAGCCCCACGTTGAACTGCCCGCCGGTGAGGAGCAGCGGCAAGAGATCGCCCGTGCTTTCGGTGTCGTCGGTCAGGAGCCCGAAGCGGGTCCCCTCGTCCGAGTTCTGAAACACGAGCGGGCGGAGCATCAGCTCGAGCTGGACGTGCGCGCCGTCGGCCACGGGTATGTTCAGGCCCGCGAGCAGGCCGAAGAACGCGAGCTGGCCGTTCAGCGGCCCGCCGTCGAGCGCGGTCAGCGGCACCGTCGCCGTCGGGCCGCCGTAGAGCCAGACTGCCTCGTTCGGGATCGAGACGAACTTCACCACCGCCTGGGCGAACCTGGGCGTCTCGCCGTCGGGCAAGCGCGCCGTGATCCCCTGCGTGTACTCGAGGTTCCCGGCCAGGGCCATGCCGATGGGCGTGTACCACCGCCCCGCGATGCCACCCCCAAGGAACAGCGACTCGGTCGCGTCCCCTCCGAACGCCATCGCCGCCCCGTACACGCTCGCGTCCGCCTCGCCGAAGCCCAGCGTCGCCGCCGCCGTCAGCCTCGGGCTGATCGATGCCTCCAGCGCCGCGCCAGCCACCAGCTCTCCCGCGTCGAGCTTGTGCGCGGGCGTGAGCACGGACTGTAGACACGCGGTCTGCGTGAGCGTCAGCAGGAGCAGCGTCGCGGTCAGGATGTGTCGTCTCATCGGGCGCCTCGGGTCTCATGGTGTGAGCTCGTCTCTCTGTCTCACACGCGCGAGCGAGGCGCCAGCGGATGTGGGTTTGGTGCGGGGTGGTTTTGGGAGCGTCCGAGAGGGCGTCTCGGGTTGTGCGGGGCTGTTTCTGGAGCGTCCGGTTCGGCGGAGAGTTTGTTTCGGGGCGGGGCTCGCGCTGCGCGCGACCGCAGCAGTCCGCTCTACGACCGTGCTGGCACCAGCTGGCACGCCTTTGACGGGAGGCTCGGTGGATTGCACCGTCGATAGGCATGTTCCGCGGATGTGCGGCTGGGATGGGCTCCGGCGTGTCGAGATGGCGTCGTGGT
>CAJXPN010000170.1 GCA_913058025.1 uncultured Myxococcales bacterium
GAGATGTGTATAAGAGACAGTCGATCTCACCGTCCGTCTGCTCCCAGATCTCGGGGCCCGTCGAGAGGTAGTGTCCCATCGGGTTCGACGGGTTGTGGTACTGGTTCGCCAGGTACCCACCCGGGGTCTCCTCCGCGAGCCGCTCGGCCACGCGGTAGTACGAGCGAGGGTCCTCGGGCTCGACCGCGGTCGGGCACACGACGACGTCGGCGCCGACCCCCCTCAAGCCCCTGATCTTCTCCTCGCTCATCTTGTCCGGCATCACGAAGATGCAGCGGTAACCCTTCACGGCAGCGGCCATCGCCAGGCCCATGCCCGTGTTGCCGCTCGTCGCCTCCACGATCGTGCCGCCCGGGAGCAGCTCTCCGCGCTCCTCGGCGTCCGCGATGATCTGGAGCGCGGGGCGATCCTTGACGCTCCCGCCCGGGTTCATGAACTCGAGCTTGAGGTAGATGTTCGACTTGACGTGCCGCGCGATCTTGTTGCACAGCACCAGCGGCGTATTGCCGACGACCTCGAGGATGTTGTTCGCGGCCTTGATCACGGTGTCGCTCCTTTCGATACGGGGTGGCTACTGGGTCCATTCTGCCTGGTGTCTAACACACCCCCAGACCCCACGCACGCCGCGGCGCGTCATAGAATATGACGCACACACCACCTCGACCGACGGACACCATGCCGACCTACGTCATCGGCGACATCCACGGACGCATGGACGTCCTCGAGTCGCTCACCCACTCCTTCTCGTTCGACCCCACCCGCGACCACCTCTGGTTCGTCGGCGACCTCGTCAACAACGGCGAGCGCAGCGCCGACGTCGTCCGCTGGGTGCGCGACCTCGGCGACCGCGCCGTCACCGTCCTGGGCAACCACGACCTCCACATGCTCGCCGTCGCCTACGGCGCCGCCAAGCAGCGCAAGAAGGACACCTTCGACGACCTGCTCCGGGCCCACGACGCCCACGAGCTCATCGAGTGGATGCGCCAGCGCCCCTTGCTCCACGAGGACGGCCGCTGGGTCCTCGTCCACGCCGGGCTCCTCCCGCAGTGGTCCATCCGCACCGCGCGAGGGGCCGCGCGTGAGGTCGAGCGCGAGCTCCGCGGCGACGACCCCCGCGGCTTCTTCGAGCGCATGTACGGCAACACGCCGGCGCGCTGGTCCGACGACCTCAAGCACGAGGAGCGCCTCCGCATCACCGTCAACGCCATGACGCGCATGCGCGTGTGCCACCCGGACGGCACCCTCGATTTCGACTACAAGAGCACCCTCGATGAGATCCCGGACGGGCTCGTCCCGTGGTTCCGCGCGCCCACGCCCCACACTCGCCCCGCGCGCGTCTGCTTCGGCCACTGGTCCGCGCTCGGCCTCCACCTCGAGGCCACCGTCCGCGGCCTCGACTCCGGCTGCACCTGGGGCCGCCAGCTCACCGCGCTGCGGCTCGAGGACGAGGCCATCTTCCAGGTCGACGCCTCCTGACCTCACGCCAGCGCCACGGGCAGCTCCCTCCACATCACGTAGTGGTCCCCCGCCTCCGGGATCGAGAACCGCCCTCCCCACTCCTCGAAGCCGGCGCTCGCGTAGAAGCTCATCGCCCCCACCCGGGCGTTGCACCAGACCACGCGCGCCGGCGCGTACGACCACGCCGCCTCGGCGAGCACGGCCGACAGCAGCCGCGCGCCCACGCCCTCACCCTGACGCTCCGGCGACACCGCCATCCCGCGTAGCTGTATCGCCACCTCGGACGGCGCGAGCGGAGACGGTCTCCACATCAGCGTCACGCACCCGATCACGGCCTCGCCAGACCAGGCCGCCCAGTGCGACGTACCCTCCTGTTCGTCCTCGGGGTACACGCACAGACGCCCGGCCTCGTACGCCGGGCGGAGCACCTTCGTGCGCAGCGCCCACACCTCACTCGCCTCCGCCCTGGACACCCTCACCTCGTCCACGCGACCTCCTCCGGAATAGCCTTGTGTAAATAGGTTCTCTCAACCCACGCACATCATATAGAATGCTCGGCGAGGCCGCCGCTTCGACCCCGTTCGGTCGGCCCGCTGACACGACTCGAAGCGAACGCGGAGCCATCTCAAGTGCGTACCATCAACATCCTCGTCGTCGACGACGACAGCGACATCTGCGACTACATGAGCCTCGTGCTCACTCAACAAGGATACGACGTCGCGGCCAGGACGAGCTCCCGCGAGGCGCTCGCCGAGCTCCGCTCACGCGAATACCACGTCGTCATCCTCGACCTCATGATGCCCGAACTCAACGGCGTCGAGATGCTCGAGGAGATCCGGCGCTTCGACAACGACGTGGCCATCATCATCTTCACCGGCCACCCCACCGTCGACACCGCCGTGACCTCGCTGCGCTACAAGGTCTCCGACTACATCAAGAAACCTTTCGATGTCGACGCCTTCAACACCAGCCTCGAGCGCGTCCTGCGCGAGAAGGGCCTGCTCATCGACCCCGAGGAGGAGCTCCTCCTCACGATCGGCCGTAACATCCGCGCCGCGCGCAAGGACCAGAGCCTGACGCTCAAGCAGATGTCTCGCCGTACCGGGCTCTCGGTCAGCCTCCTCTCACAGATCGAGCGCGCCGAATCCAGCGCCTCCGTCTCCAGCCTCTACAAGCTCGCCACCGCGCTCGATTGCCGGCTCACCGACTTCTTCGGGCCCTACTGAACGCCACACGCCGAGCTTGTTATCGTTGCGTTGATAGGCCTATCCTTGCGCGTACCGACAATCCACGCGCCACCAGACCACTGCCACGGACTCCATGAACAACCTCAGCCCCATGGTCGTTCAACGACTTGAAACGGCAACGTTCGTCATCGAGACAGCGCGCGCGCACGCAAACGAGCTCTCTGGTTCGTTGGCGAGCTCGCTCGGTGTCCCTGGCGAACATCTCCACGCCCTCATCCACGCACAGGCCAACCTCCTCGAGACCGCAGGCCTCGAGATGGAGCGCTGCGAGCGCGACTACATCGACGAACAGGACGACGACGTCTCACTCCGCGGCAAGATCGCCGAGGCCGGCATCGAGCTCGACCACAAGCTGCGCCTCACGCGTGACCACATCCGCACCTTCGAATCCGAAGACACCCTCATCATCTACGGCCTCGACGAGCCCCCTCCCCGAGCGCGCAAGGCGCTCGTCGGGTACGCCAAGAACGCCGTCGCGCAGCTGCACGCGCACCCGTTCCGGTTCTCCGGTGAGCTCGGGCAGGTCATCGACACGCGCAAGGTCGCAGTCCTCCTCGACGAGCTCCTCGAGCCCTTCGAGCTGCTCGTGAGCGAAATGAACAAGGAGATGAGCCAGCTTCGTGTCGCCCTCGACGCCCGCAACTGCGCCATCGACCGCTGGACAGACACCTACCAGGGCGTCTCCTGCTCTCTGGAAGGCCTCTTCCGCCTCGCCGACCTCCACCTCATCGCCGAGCACATCAGCCCGAGCTACGCCCGCGTCCACGAGCGCGCGACCGAAGAGGAGTGAGCCTCACGTCCGCGGCGCCCAGGCGCCACGAACGGCAGAGCCCCGGCGCATCCTGAAGGGACGCGCCGGGGCTCTCTCACTCTGGGAGCTGTCCTCGGCTCAGTCGCGGCGGCGCCTGAACCCGAAGAACCCGAGCAGCGCGAGGCCGAACAACACCGGCGACGGCGTCGCCCCCGTGTTGCCCATCGTCGACGCGCCGCACGAACTGTCGTTGCCCCGGCTGTCCTCCTCCACGATCACGAGGAGGTCGTCGTCGTTGTCGACGTCCCAATCTCCGCCGCCCGTGCCGCCGCCCTCGTTCGGGTCGACGGGCTCGACCGGCTCGACCGGCTCGACCGGCTCGACGACTTCGCAGGCGTCGCCCACGCCGTCGCCGTCCGTGTCCGTCTGGTCGTTGGGCGTGGTCGGGCAGTTGTCGGCGTCGTCGGCGAGGCCGTCGTTGTCGTCGTCGTCGTCGCAGGCGTCGCCGAAGTCGTCGATGTCCGAGTTCGTCTGTGCCGGGTTCGACACGAACGGGCAGTTGTCCTGGTAGTTGGCCGTGCCGTCCTGGTCGTCGTCCAGCGTAGCGGGCCCATTGAGCGCCCAGTCGGCGGGCTCATAGCCGCCCTGATCGGCCGCGCGGAGCGCGATCTCCTGGATCCAATCGCTCCAACGCGCCACGCCAGAGTACGTCGCCGCGCCGCAGCCCGAAGGCCCGCGCGAGAGCGCGCCGAGGACGCGACCCTCCGAGTCGATCGCCGGGCCGCCCGAGTCGCCCTGGCACGTGCCGTCCGTCCCGAGGAACTCCGTCGTCTGGATCTGCGCCCAGGTCGGGCAGCTGTCGCCCTCACACTGCACGCGGCGGTTCTCTCGACGGCGCCTCACGCCGGCGCCGCTGCTGTTCGCGTCACCGACGTGGCCGTAGCCGATCGCGGTGTACCCCTCGTTGCGCGTCGCGGGCGTGCCCAGGCGGGGCTGCACCGGCACCGCCACGGAGCTCGGCACCGCGCGCGACAAGATCACGAGCGCGATGTCGTAGCCGCACATGTCGTTGCCGCCCGGCGGCACCACGATCTCACGTGAGCCGTAGTAGTCGTTGGCGTTCTGCGTGAGGTACGCGCGCGTCGTCCAGAAGATGTTGCGCGCCGAGTAGGCCGCGCCGAAGCGTGTGCGCCCACACTGGACGTACTGGCTGGGGACCTGCGCGATGCAGTGCTGGGCCGTGAGCACCAGGTTCGGCGCGATCAACGTCCCCGTACACACGCCGCCGTTGAGCGCCGCCATGCCCATGATCGACGTCGACGTCGAGTCCTGGACGCCTCCGCTGATCTCCTGACGTCGGATCTGCTGCTCCGAGAACTCGGCCTCGACCGATCCTCCAGAACAACCCGCCAACACGAACAACGCCGCGCTGAGCGCGCCTCCACACTTCAAACCACGCTTCACTTCGACCTCTCTTGCTCGCGCCCTCGACGTGGGCGCGCTCGTTCCTGACTGGTGGGTGTCCCTCACGAGAGACCCTGTTTCACGGGGGCTTACATACCATACCCAGTATGCGCGTTGCGAGCAGGCGGGTTCCTTTATTGTCCGTCAGATGTGCAAAGTCTTGTGAAGCACCACGTACACAAAACCCCGCGAAGCGTTGAACTTCGCGGGGTCTCGGAGGCTCTCGAACTCGCTCGTTCGCCTCAGCGTCGTCTGCGCAGCCACACTCCGACCATGCCCAGCGCCACGAACACGAGGCTCAGCGGCGTGCGCGCCGGGATGCCCGGGGCGACGTGCCCACAGCCCGAGTCGTCTCCATCGTCACCGCCGCCGTCGCCGCCGCCGGTGTCGTTGTTCGTGCCGCCGCTCGTGTTGTTGGCGTTGTTCGTCCCAGGGTCGTTGTTCGTGCCGGGGTCGTTGTTCGTGCCAGGGTCGTTGTTCGCGTCGGGGTCCTCGGGGCAGCCCTCGTCCACGCCGCCGTTGCAGTCGTTGTCGACGCCGTCGCCGCAGATCTCCTCGGCGCCGGGAGTCTCCTCGCCGTCACACGTCCCGCCCCATCGGCCGTTCACGCAGGACTCCTGGCCGACCGAGCATGCGTCCGCCTCCTGCGTCCCAGCTCGCCCCGTATAGCAAGGGCGAGTCTCGCCCGCGTCGCACTCGAGCGCCGAAGGCGCGCACGACAGCGCCACGCGCTCAGGCACCCAGATCGGGCACGTGTCGTCGTTCTCGACGGCCGCGCCACCCTCGACCTTCGCCTGCAGCGCGCCGAAGTCCGGCCACACGTGGTCGAACCCGTCGCCGTCCTGCACCACGAACGCGTACGGGTGGCACCCATCCGTGAGCGTCTGCGTCGACGTGTACGTCCTGCCCGAATAGGGCGCCAGGACACCGTCCGTGCCCGGGAGCGTCGCCTCGACCGCCACGAGATCTGGCGTCGAACACTCGCCGTCGAGCACGAGCGTGACGCTCTGCGGCGCGCCCGCGGGGTCGCCGCCAGGCTCGTAGTAGTGCACGTTGAAGGGGGTCACGCCTTCTTCGGACGTGGGCAGGTGCACGCCGTCCGTGATCGTCGGCGTGAGCGCCTGCGTCCTGCCCGACGTCAGCGTGACGAAGGTCGTCTCGGGCCAACCATCGGGCTGGCACTCCGGCGTCGAGGGGTCGTCCTGACACGTCGCGGGCGGCGCGTTCGCCACGAACAGCCCCATGCCCACGGCGTTCGTGTTGCCGCCGAGCGCGCCGTTCACGAAGGCGCCGTCGGTCGGGACGGAGAGGCCGAACATCGTCGCCGCGTCGAGCCCGTCCGGGCCGACGTCCTGGAAGAAGTCGCCCGTGACCTGCGCCACGCCCTGGTTCAGGATCGCCCAGCGCTCCTGACGCAGCGTCGCCTTGTCGTCCTTGCACGTGACCAACGGCCCGATGCACTGCGCCACGCCGTCGGCCACGCCCATCTCACAGCACGTCGCGCCGACGTACTTCTCGTTCTCCGCGGTCGCCGGGTCCATCGGGTCGTAGCCCACGACCTCGGCCGTGCACCCGCAACCCGTCGTCGCCTCGTGCAGCGCCTGCCAGCGCCCCGTCTCCACCATGTAGGGCGAGTAGAGCGCGGGCGGGTTGGGCAGGATCGGGTTCCCGTCCATGTCGACGAGGCCGAAGTCGTGCGGGTACATCCTCGTGAAGTTGTACGAGAACATCCCCACGCGCGTCGCCCAGCCAGGGAACGGCTTCGCCAGTGGCCCGGAGAACCACACCGGCGCGCTCGTGCGGCCGTTGAGGGCGCTCGCGCGCGTGACCTCGTCCGCCTCGGGCGTCTCATCGGCCTGCGCCGTGGCTGCCACTCCCAACGCCAGCGCCAGGGCGCTCGCCGTGATCTTCATCTTCCGCATCGACATGTGCTCGCTCTCTTGTTTCGCGCCGTCCTCGATGCTCGGCTCCGACCGAGCGCGAGATCGCATCACAATCCCCTCACTCCCGCCTACGACGCAACCTGTTTATCACGATCCCCATGAACAGCAGCCCGGGCCACGCCCAGCCCGCAGAACCGCCAGGACCACGCGAGCCCGCCGCCGCGCATCCGCCCTCTTCGGCCTCGCCCTCACCTCCCCCGAAGTCGGTCCCGGGCAGGATCGGCGCGTCGCCGCCGGGCCCTTCGACCCCGGGGCAGCCCTCGTCCGCGGAGCCGTCGCAGTCGTCGTCGATCTGATCCCCACACACCTCCGAGGCTGGCGTCTCTTGCAACCTGCACTCGCCCGTCCACTGCGCGCCGATGCAGCGCTCCACGCCCGACACGCACGCGCCCACGTCGGCCGTCCCGTACGGTCCCGTGTAGCAGGGGCGCGTGTCACCCGTCTCACACGGCTGCCCCGCCGGAGAGCACGTGTCCGCCGGGCGGCTGGGCAAGTAGAACGGGCAGTCCTGGCCGTCCCCGATCGCCACGCCGAAGCTGCCCTCGGCCGGGTAGATGTGATCGCCGCCCGCGCCGTCTCGCACGTAGAAGTAGTAGCGATGGCATCCGGGCTCGAGCGAACGCGTCGTCTCGAAGGTCCCGAGCTCGGGCGTCCCCGTCTGGAGGTCGAGCTCGGCGCACTCGCCCTCCACGATCGCCAGCACGCTTTGCGGCCCGCCCGTCCCCGCCTGGTGGTACGTGATCCCGAACGCTGTCGCGCCGCCCGGCGCGCCCAGGTGGATGCCGTCCTCGGCCACCGGCGCCAGCCCCGACGCCCTCCCGAAGTCCTGCACCTGTCTCTTAT
>CAJXPN010000171.1 GCA_913058025.1 uncultured Myxococcales bacterium
GCCTGTCTCGTGGGCTCGGAGATGTGTATAAGAGACAGTCTCTGAGCCGCTACGCGAGGACGGGCGTCCTCGACGTCATCCGCGCGGACTACATCCGCACGGCGCGCGCGAAGGGCCTGACCGAAGGGATGGTGATCATCAAGCACGCCGTGCGTAACGGCATGATCCCGATCCTGACGCTGCTCGGGAGCTTGCTCCCGGCGCTGATCGGCGGGTCGGTCATCATCGAGGTCATCTTCAACATCCCCGGAATGGGTCTGTACCTGTTCGAGAGTATCAAGTCGCTCGATTACAACGCGATCATGGCGACGCTGCTCATCTCGACGCTGCTCACGCTGTTCGGGCTGCTGGCCTCGGATCTGAGCTACGCGCTGGTCGACCCTCGAATCAGCTTCGATTGAACATTCGCGCCGCGCGCCGCCCCACACGATGTGTGGGCGGCAGCGTGGCGTGTGAGAGGCGAACGTGTCCAACGACGAAACAAAGAGCTCCGAAGGGTCCTTCAGGCCCGAATACAAGACGTATGGCGACATCGTCTGGGAGCAATTCAAGAAATACACGCTGAGCTACTACAGCATGTGGGGGGTGGTATGCCTCTTCCTGCTCGCGACGATCGCGCCGATGATCGCGCTCAACGTGCCCTTCTACATCTACGTCCCGGCCTCGGCCGTCGTGGACAACGTCGCCGCGGGGGTTCACTTCCCCTGGGCGGCCTCGCTCTTCGATCAGGGCTTCTTCGAATCCGGCGTCGACATCTTCTTCAACTCCATGATCTTCACCGCGCCGACCGCGGTGATCACCTGGTTCTTCGCCAGCAAGTCCGCGGCGAAGCGGCTGAACAAGCAGGAGATGAAGGGGTTCCGCGTGCGCTACGCGCTCAGCGCGGCGGCCGCCATCATGGTCGTGTTCCTACTGTTCTACTTCGGCGGGTTCCGCCAGCCGCCGGTGAACTGGGTCCAGATCGCGGGACAGGACGGGGTCAGCTCGATCTTCCCTCCCGTCGAGTACAGCTACCGTCTCACCGACACGCTCGCCGTGGCGAAGCCGCCGACCTGGGCGCACCTGCTCGGCACGGACGACCGCGGCCGTGACGTCTTCACGCGCATGATCTATGGGACGCGCATCTCACTGACCATCGGCATCCTCGCCGTGGCGATCTACACGACCATCGGGATGATCCTGGGCGGCATCGCCGGCTTCTTCGGCGGCCGCGTGGACGCCCTGGTGCTGCGCCTCGTCGAGGTGATGATCTGCTTCCCGACCTTCTTCCTCATCCTGACGCTGCGTGGCTTCGTCACCAAGGCGAGCGTGTTCCACATCATGCTCATCATCGGGCTGACGGGCTGGACCGGCATCGCACGCCTCGTGCGCGGTGAGTTCCTCCGCCTGAAGGGCCAGGACTTCGTCCAGGCCGCGATCGCGATGGGCTTCGACAAGCGACGCATCATCTTCCGGCATCTTATGCCCAACGCGATGGGTCCCGTTCTCGTGTCGGCGACCTTCGGCGTCGCCGGCGCGATCATCCTCGAGGCCTCGCTAAGTTTCCTCGGGCTAGGCCCGACGACCGCCCCCAGCTGGGGCCAGATCATGACCGTGGGCAGGCGATTGCACGCCTGGACCCTCATACTCGCCCCGGGCTTCGCGATCTTCGTGACGGTGAGCCTCCTCAACCTGGTCGGCGAAGGTTTCCGTGACGCGCTCGATCCCAAGCTCAGGAAGTGACGTAGATCCCATGGCAAGCGACACAAAAAAACGCGCAACGCTCGATGAGTCTGCGTTCGGAGAGGACATCGTCCTCGAGATCAAGAACCTCCAGACGTACTTCTTCACCGACGCAGGCATCCTGCCGTCTGTGGACGGCGTCAGTTACACGATCGAACGCGGCAAGACGCTCGGGGTCGTGGGTGAGTCGGGATCGGGCAAGTCGGTCACGGCGATGTCTATCCTCCAACTCATCCCCTCCCCCCCAGGCAAGATCGTCGGGGGCGAGATCCTGTTCGACGGGGTCGACCTGACGAAGCTCACGCCCCCGGAGATGCGCAAGATCCGCGGCAACGAGATCTCGGTGATCTTCCAGGAGCCGATGACGAGCCTGAACCCGGTCTACACCGTGGGAGCTCAGATCGTTGAGGCGATCCTGCTGCACCAGGACGTGACGTACGTCGAGGCGCGACAGATCGCGCTGTCGATGCTCGAGCGGGTCGGAATCCCGTCACCAGACACGCGCATCGACGAGTACCCACACCAGATGTCGGGTGGCATGAAGCAGCGCGTGATGATCGCGATGGCGCTGGCGTGCAAGCCCAGGCTACTCATCGCCGACGAGCCCACGACAGCGCTCGATGTGACCATCCAGGCCCAGATCCTCGAGCTCCTCAACGAGCTCCAGGAGGAGGTCGGGATGTCGATCCTCTTCATCACCCACGACCTCGCGGTCGTGGCCGAGACGTGTGACCACGTCGCCGTGATGTACGCAGGACGCATCGTCGAGTACGCCGACGTGGTGAGCTTGTACGAGCAGCCCGCGCACCCGTACTCCATCGGCCTGTTCAACTCGCTCCCGGACGTCGCCGCGAAGAAGGGCAGCGACGGGAAGCTCTATATGATCCCGGGCATGGTCCCGCGACCGCAGGACTTCCCGACGGGTTGTCGATTCCGCACGCGCTGCACGTTCGCGACGGAGAAGTGCGTCGAGCGACCGCCGACCGAGGATCTGGGCGGCGGGCACCAGGTGGCCTGTTGGTACGCTGCAGAGGTGCAGCGAGGAGAGAAAGAGGAGACGGGGCCCTTCCCCGCCCCTGGTGAGCCCTATGAGAAGGAGAAGGTGGAGCTATGAGCGCGACGACGAACGACCCGACGACGGGAGCGGAGCCGCTCATCCAGGTCAAGGGCCTCAAGAAGCACTTCCCCATCTTCAAGGGCCTGCTCAACCGGCAGGTCGGGGCGGTGAAGGCCGTCGACGGCCTCTCCTTCGATGTGTACCCGAACGAGACCGTGGGTCTCGTGGGAGAGTCGGGCTGTGGCAAGACCACGGCCGGGCGCTCGCTGCTTCGGTTGATCGAGCCGTCCGCCGGAGAGGTCATCTACGGCGGCGACGACATCCTGAAGTACGGCTCCGAGGACATGCGCAAGGTGCGCCGCAACCTCCAGATCATCTTCCAGGACCCGTACTCGAGCCTGAACCCGCGTATGACCATCGAGGGCATCATCGGTGAGGCGATCGAGTTCCACGGGATCGCCAAGGGGACCGCGCGCCGAGAGATGGTCGAGGCGCTCCTGGTGCGCGTGGGGCTCCAGCCGAGCTACATCACGCGCTACCCCCACGAGTTCTCGGGAGGTCAGCGTCAGCGCATCGGCATCGCGCGCGCGCTCGCGCTCAGCCCGCAGTTCATCGTCTGCGACGAGGCGGTCAGCGCGCTCGACGTGTCGGTCCAGGCGCAGGTCATCAACCTGCTCCAGGAGCTCCAGGACGAGTACAACCTGAGCTACCTCTTCATCGCCCACGACCTGAGCGTCGTGCGTCACATCGCGGACCGTATCGCGGTGATGTACCTCGGGCAGATCGTAGAGATGACCACGAGCGACGCGCTCTTCAAGGACGCGCTTCACCCGTACACGCAGGCGCTGCTCTCGGCCATTCCGAGGCCCAACCCTCGCCGGCACGCCAAACGCGTGATCCTCAAGGGTGACGTCCCGAGCCCGATCAATCCCCCCACCGGGTGCCGCTTTCATACGCGTTGCCCGGCGTGCTACTCGCCGTGCTCGAAGGTCGAGCCCAAGGCCGTGGAGATCGAAGCGGGCCACGTGGTCCGGTGCCACCTCTACGATCCCGAGCACGCGCCGAAGGATCCGACGGTCTGGTCGAAGCTGCCGGTCCCTCGCGACGCTTCGGGTGACGCGATGGCGAAGCCGCCGGAGGAGGCGGTCGCAGCGCCTGCTCCCGTGCCGGATGTGGAGCCCGAGTCCACGAAGAGTTCAGGTGAAGAGGAGTGACGCACGCGCGCCAGTCGCGCGGCGTTTCTTGACATAGTGAGAGCGTGAGTGCGAGCATGCCTCCGGTGAATCAGCATCCTAACTCCCGACACCCTCGCCGCGATGGCGAGACCGCCCCAGAAGAGGGTGCGGGTCGGGTGTTTCTTATCTCGTCGAGACGTCAACGTCAGAAGGAGGACGCGGGCCTATGTTCAACATTCTCATCAGTGAGAAGGGAGGCCAGCCGTCGAAGCTCGAGTTCCGCAAGGGGGAGATCTCGATCGGGAGGATGAAGGGCAACGACATCGTCCTCCCGAAGGGCAACGTGTCAAAGCGTCATGCCACGATCTACCTGCGCGACTCGTCGCTCTTCGTGAACGATCACGGGAGCACGAACGGCACGTACGTCAACGGAAGGAGAGTCGAGGGAGAGTTCAACATCTCCGAGGCCGACAAGGTCTACATCGGCGACTTCATCCTCCAGGTCGACCTCGACGTCTCCAGCGCGAGTCCGCCGCAGCCCCCTGGTGTGGTGCCCTCGAGTGGCGCGTCTCTGGGCGGCCATGAGCTGGACACGGGCAGGCAGGGCTTCGAGACGCTCTTCGACAAGGGCGCACAGCACGAAGGCGGCGAGGACCCCCTCCGCGCGACGTTCCAGAGCCCGCCCTCCGGGCTCGGCTTCGGCTCGTCCGCGACGCCCGGTTACGACCCGCTGCGCCAGACGATGAACGACGTCGACATGAACACGGGGGCGCCGCCCGAGCAGCAGCCTCCGCGCGCCTACGACATGGCGGCGACGACACCGCCGACCCCTCCGGTCGGTGGCGCGCGCCCTGCTCCTCCTGCGACCCCCGCGCAGACCGCGTTCCCCACCAACGGTTCGCCGCCTCAGCAGCAGCCTCCCCAGGTTGCCCAGCCGATCCAACAGCCCGTGCAGCAGCCTGTGCAGCAGCCATCGCATGGCGCGCCGCAGCGGCCTGTCACGGGCCCTCCTCCCGTGCAGGCGCCGCCCAGGTCGGGTGGCAGCGGACACGCGATCCAGGGGCCCGTCGTGGCACCCAAGGTCGTCTCCGAGTTCGACGCCACGCTGTACCGCGCGCAGCTCGACGTCGCCCGCGTGATCGCAGATTCGACGCCGGTCTCCGGCATTCCGTCCTACTACCCGCTGAGTCCCGAGGACGTGCAGCGCTACGAGGGCGTCGTGCGATCGGCGATCGACCGAATCAACCCGTCCGTGGATCGTGACGAGCTCGGGCGCGTCTTGCTCGCGGAGTGCGTGGGCCTTGGAGCGCTCGACGAGTACATCGAGGACGAGCGCGTCCGCGACATCTACGTCAACCGCTTCGACCAGGTGATGATCCGCAGGGACGATGGTCTGTTCCAGGCGCGCCACGCGTTCAGCTCTCGCGAGATGCTCGAGCTGACGGCGCGCAGGCTCCTCGGCGACGACGCCGATGTGCTCGGCGCAGACGAGATCCGCTTCGGTGACGGCACACGCGTTCACGTCGTGATGCCTCCGCTCGCTGTCCATGGGCCTGTCATCACCGCGCGCAAGCCGCCGCGCAACCACCCCTCGCTCACCGACCTCATCAGCGACGGTGTCCTGTCTCCGGGCATGGGAGACTTCCTCATGCGCGCGCTCGACGCGGGCCGCTCGATCGTGGTCGCAGGCCCGACGAGCTCCGGCAAGTCGACGCTGCTCAGCTCACTGGGCGCGCTCATCCCCGAGGGGATGCGCGTGGTCTCGATCGAGGACTACAGCCACGTCGCGCTGCCCCAGAGCTCGGCCGTCCGGTTGGAGGCCTCCCCTTCAGCAGGCTTCGACAAGCGCTTCCTCATCCGAAACGCCCTGTCGATGCATCCGCAGCGCATCCTCCTCGACGAGTGCCGCGGCGCCGAGACCTACGACTGGGTCACTTCGGTCGCCAGTGGGACCGAAGGCTCGATGGCCACGATCCACGGCACGAGCGCATCCGATGCGCTCGGGCGAATGGAGAGCCTCTGCCTCCTCGGCGCGATCGACCTCGGCCCGCGAGGCCTGCGTGAGCAAATCGCGCGAGCCGTGAACATCGTCGTAGTGGTCAACCGTACGGGCGAAGGAAAGGCCAAGGTGCATCAGATCACCGAGGTCCAGGGAGTCGACCTGGACTCGTTCCGCCTCAACGACGTGTTCTACCATCGCGTCGAGGCTGGCTCGGGTGAGTTCCACCCCACCGGGTACATCCCGATGTTCTACGAGGACCTGCGGAACGCAGGCGTCAACGTCGACTTCGACATCTTCAGAGAGTGAGCGCTGACGCGCGTCGCCTCGCGCACAGCACCTCCTGACCCCAGAGCGCGATGTATTCACTCACTATTCAAGACAAGAATGGCCAGGTCGTCGGCCAGATCTCGTTCGAGAGCGGCTCCTACACGATAGGACGCCTCGGTCAGTGCGAGATCACGCTCCCATCGAACTCGGTGAGCAGGCAGCACGCCAGGATCTTCGTGTCCAACGGGCGCTGCCTCATCGAGGACATGGGGAGCGCGAACGGCATCCTCGTCGACGGGCAGCGGGTCGTGGGGCAGCGTGACCTCGGCAGCGCGTCTCAGATCAAACTCGGTGACTTCGCGCTCTTCCTCGAACAGCAGCGATCTGCGCCCTCCCAGGCCCAGGGCGACCGCGTCATGCAGACGCTGTTCATCCCTCGCGACGCGGACCACCACAAGCTCGTCAGGATCTACGACAGCTTCGCCGGCGAGGAGTTCATCCTCTCCGAGGCGGTCAACTCCATCGGCCGGACCGACGACAACTTCATCCTGCTCTCCGACCCGTCCATTAGCAGGGACCACGCCAGGCTATTGCGTGACGGAGACACCTACACCGTCATCGACCTGAACAGCTCGAACGGCTCGAGCGTGAACAACAAGCCCGTGAAACAGCCTCGGGTGCTCCGGCAAGGTGATCACGTCAAGTTCGGCAACGTCGAGTTCCTGTTCGTGCCCGGCGACGCCGAGATCGACCTCAGAGACTACCTCAAGGCGCCCGACGAGGGGTCGAACTTCCTCATCTTCGCGGGCGTCGCGGCGCTCATCATGATCGGCGTGGCGCTAGGCGGGGTCACGCTCTGGGCGATGCTCCAGCACAAGGACGGCGAGACACCGGTCGAGAACAAGGTCGAGGTCGTGACCCCCGAGAAGACCGTGGCGGAGTCGCTGGAGGCCGAGCGCGCGCAGGCGCGTCGAGCGCTCGAGCGTGAGGACTGGGGGGCGGCGCTCACGAACGCCGACGAGGCGCTCGCGCTGGCGCCGGGCGACCAGGAGTCGAAGGCGCTCCGCGAGCAGGCCGTGCTCGAGCGGGACGCAGACTCCAAGCTCAAGCTCGCCGAGGGCTACATCGAGAAGGGAGAGCACGAGCGCGCGCTCGAGGTGCTCCAGGACGTCGCGGAGGGCACGGTGTCTCACGAGCGCGCGAAGCGTACGCTCGAGCACACCCGGAAGACCGTCGGGCACAACCTCAAGAACGAGGCGATACGGATCGACAAGACCGCCGGTCGCAACAAGAAGAAGCTCTCCGCGGCGCACGACAAGTACATCGAGTCGCTCGCGTTCGTGCCCGACGACTCGGACGCGCTCAAGCGCGTCACCGCGCTCGAGAAGAAGATGAAGAAGCTCCGGGTGAGGTTCACCCCTCACGAATAGCCCTGAGAGACCGCCAGGCCAAGAAACGAGGAGGG
>CAJXPN010000172.1 GCA_913058025.1 uncultured Myxococcales bacterium
GCCGCCGAAGAGCCCGTCGAACATTTGATCGATGGCCTCCTCGTCGTCGGCGAGGTTGAGGTCGCCGAACGCGATCTCACCCGAGGCGCCCGCATCGTCCATGGCGTTGATGCGCAGGCCACCCTCGGTCTTGGCGAGGGTCCGGTAGGAGCCGGACGCGGTCTGAGTTCTGGAGGGCAGTAGGCGATCACGATCGTCCAGCGAGGTCGCGGACTCGGGCGCGATCCCCTCGTCGAGGTCATCGAGGCCATCGGCCTCGTCATCCCCGATCGCGGTTGGGACGGGCTCGGGCGCTGCCTCTGGCTCGCTCTGGGGGTCCAGGCCTCCGCCAACGTCACCGAGGTCGCCGAGGTCGTCGAGCGGGGGCGAGGAGAACTCAGGGAGATCGAGCCCGCCCCTGCCGAAGGGGTTCGAAGCGGAGGAGTCGGCCGAAGCAGGCGACTCTTCGAGCGCCGAGAAGCGCCCAGCGGACTGAGCAGCGAGGCCCGCCTCGTCAGGCTGAGAGAGCTCGACCTCGGAGCCGAGCATGTCGAGCGCGCCCTCGTCGAGGTCGAACGAGGTGGAGGCGTCGCTGGCCGAAGCCTCTTCGAGGTCGTCGCCCTCGGGGACGTCGACGTGGAGGGCGGGGTTCTCCGCAGTGGGCACGTCGCGCTGGAACGGGTTGGGGGGAGCCGGCTCATCATCGACGGGCTCACCCTCGACGGAGCGGTCATCTGCTGAGGGCTCGGCTGTGGGCACGTCCTCGGCGGGCGGCTCCTCGGCTTCGCCGAAGATGTCGAATCCGGTCTCGGCGACCGGGTCCTTCTGCTGGAAGAGCGCGTAGTTCTCCTCGCCTTGAGAGGTCTCGAGCGGGTCCTGATCGCGGCCGGTGCCCGTGCGGAACCAGTGGTCGTCGCTGGCGGGGGGAGCGGGCTCGACGCCGTCGAAGATGCCGCTCATCTCGGACGTGGGCTGAGGGGGTTGCTCGTCGAAGTCGAGCGAGTCGAGCTTGGGGATACTCTTCGTCTGCTCCGAGCGTGAGAACGGGCCGGAGGACTCAGACATCATCGCCGCGGCGAGCTCGGTGCTCGACCCAGGCATCGGAGTGGGCGCGAGGTCGGCGGCAGGGGGAGACGACTGGTCCGCGGACATAGAGTCGAGCGCAGGGTTCGACGTGGGCGTGGGCGTGGGCGCGAAGTCCGAGGCAGGAGGCTCATCGGCGTCCGTGGAGACGGGCACGGTGGGCTGCGGGGTCGGGGCGTGGTCTGCAGCGGGAGGTGTCGGTGCGGGTTCTGGGGTCGCGGCGGTCGCGCCTCCACCCGACTTCGCCGCCACGATCTGGTCGACGAGCTTCTTGGAGGACTGGCTCAGGCGCGTGAACTTGAGCAGCAGGCCCACGGGGGCGCCCGGTTTGCTCGGGTTCGGTCCGTTGGACTTGTGCACGCGGCCTTCGCCCAGCAGCGCGTTCTCACCGTTTGCGAGGCTGAGCTGGAACCGAACGATGGTCCCCGTCGGCTCGAGCTTCGACTCGGGAGTGGGGATGAAGATCCCGCCCGCGGAGACGTACCGAGCGTAACCCTTGGCGAACTCATCGAGTGAGTTGAACCGGAGCTTGGCGCGGATCGCTTTCTTGTTCTCGTCTGACACCTGTGACTCTCGCGTAAGGCACGGACTCGGATAGGTTCACATCTGGAAGGAGACGCCTGCGTTGAGGCCTTGCACCAGCTCGAACGCGTTGGCGTTCGAGAAGAGCGCGGTCCCGCCCCCCTCGAACTCGGTCCTGTAGAGACCGAAGGCGTAATCGAACGATACATTGATCCCGCTACCTACGGAAAATAAACCACCAAGAGAGGTGCCCATGCCATAGGTGAACGACGACTCGCCGAACTGCTCACGGCTCGCGCCCCAGAAGCTCACGGGGATGAGCTCGAAGCTGCCCGTGAGCGCGAAGCCCTCGACGAGCAGCGGGTAGGCGACGACGCCGCTGAGGACGACGGCGGTCTGGCTGTTCGATGGGAGCTGAGTGTTCTCGGGGATGCTGAAGCTCTCGTGGCGCACCGTGGCGCGCAGCCGCACGCGGACGTACTCACCGCTGACGGCGACGTCGCGGGGGGTGTCGATGCGGTAGGAGAGCCCACCCTCGAGGCGCAAGTGCGTGAGCGCGAACTGGGACTGGACGCCCGCGGCGTCGGTGAAGCTGATGCCGTCGAAGCCCTGGGTGAAGTCGACGTACAGGCCGAGCGCGGTGAAGTCCTGATCGGTGAAGACGAGCGGGAAGAACTCGGCGCTGATCTGGTAGCCCGGGTAGAAGGCGGAGACGTAGCTGAGCACGGCGCCGTTCTGGCCGCCGATGGTGAGGTCGCGCTTGAGCAGGCGCGCGCCGCCGTAGACCCAGAGGAAGTCACCGGGCGCCTCGATGGAGCCAGGGCGCTTCCGAGGGACGACGGGGTCGTCGACGCCGCCGGGGTCCTCGACGCCGACGAGGTCACCCGGATCTGTGGGGTCGGGTGTGGAGTCGGGGTCGTCGACGGTGGCGACGACCGCGGCGCCCTTGATGCGAATGCGCCCGTCGAACAGCGCGACGAGTCGCCCGCGGATCGTCTCGGCGCCGTCCTTGCCCAGGCCATCCTCCCCCCTGGGGACGAGGAAGGTCTCGGCGGGCTTGCCGGTCTCGCGGACGTAGAGGTCGACGCGGTACTCTTCGCTCTTGTCACGAAGGCGAACGATCACGTCGATCTTGGCGCCCTTCATGACCCAGCGCATGCTCTTGGACTTCTTGAGCGCCTTGTTCTTGCTGAAGCCTCGGCTCTTGGCCTGTTTGACGAACCAGGACTCGGTGCGCAGCTCGATGGGCTCGAGGTCGTAGAGAGCCTCGGCGAGCAGCTTGGTGCCGCCGCCGGGGACCTTGAGCAAGACGACAAGCGGCGCCTCGACCTCGTCCTCCTGAGCGAGCGCGGGGGTCGAGAGCGTCGCGAGCGCGAGCGTGGCGAGCGTCAACGCTCGAAGCAGGCGTCTCATCGTGGGAGGTCTCGGGGGCGAGGGGTCGTGGAGGGTCCCCTCATGGGGGGCCCGAGGTGGCGAACGAGAGCGAGGCTCAGAACCGCTCGATCTCGAACTCGTCGAGATCGAAGTCGTCGGCGGCGCCGGAGCCGGTGGCGCTCCCTGTGCCGGGTGAGTCGGCCTCGAAGTCGGACCAGGCCGAGTTGTTCGACGCGGACGCGACGCCGCTGACACGCAGGGCGAAGTCGTCGGGGTTGGAGGACTGAACCAGCGCCTCCTCGTAGGTGATGTAGCCGTTCTGGAGCAGGAACATCAGCGACTGGTCGAAGGTTTGCATCCCGTAGGTGTCGAAGCCCTGTGCGATCTGCTCGGTGATGCCACGCGCGGTGGACTTCTCCATGATCATCTCGCGGATACGGCCCGTGGAGACCATGACCTCGACGGCGGGGACGCGGCCGCGGCCGTCGGCGCGAGGCACGAGGCGCTGAGCGACGACGCCGCGGAAGAGGTTGGCGAACTGGTATCGGGCCTGATCGCGCTGGTGAGGCGGGAAGGCCGTGCAGATACGGTTGACCGACTCGGCGGCGTCGACGGTGTGGAGCGTGGAGAGCACGAGGTGGCCGGTCTCGGCCGCGGTCATCGCGATCTCGATGGTCTCCACGTCTCGCATCTCGCCGACCATGATGACGTCGGGGTCCTGGCGCAGGCCGGCCTTGAGGGAGCGGGCGAAGGTCGTCGTGTCGTTGCCGATCTCGCGCTGGTTGATGATCGAGCGCTTGTCCCTGATGAGGAACTCGATCGGGTCCTCGATCGTGATGATGTGGGAGGTGCGCGTGGAGTTGATGTAGTCGACCATCGAGGCGAGCGTGGTCGACTTGCCAGAGCCCGTCGCGCCGGTCACGAGGATGAGCCCTCGGCGCTCCTCGGCCAGGGTCTTGACGACGTCGGGGAGCAGGAGCTCGTCGACGCCCTTGACCTTGAAGGGGATGGCGCGGAAGACCATGCCGATCGAGCCGCGCTGCTGGAACACGTTGACGCGGAAGCGGCCGACGCCGGGGACGCCGTGCGACATGTCCAGGTCGAGCGCTTGCTGGAACGTGTCCCGCTGGCCCTTGGTCATGATCGCGGCGGCCATGCGCCCGATGTCCTCGGGCGACAGGCGTGTGGCGTCCCTCAAGGGGAGTAGCGCGCCGTCGATGCGGAAGATCGGCGGCAATCCTGCCTTGATGTGGATGTCGCTGGAGCCGCCCTTGACGGCGATCTGGAGGATCTTGTTCAGCTCGCCTTCGGGCGTCGCGCGCTCGGCCATAGTATCGCCAGGCCTCAGGTCATGGGTTTGGAGTGAGTTCTGCGATCGAGTCTACGACAAGTCGCGCGCGGGCGCTAGATCAAGGACCGCGTGGGCCGAGAGGACCGACGGCGAGCCGGGCGGCGGCTCGCCGGGGCGCGGCACGAGAAACGCGAGAAGGCCGGACCTCCCCGCATGGGGAGGGCCGGCCCTACACGCGCGCTCACCCCATGAGGGAGTGAGGGCTCGAATCAATCCGAGCTCTCGCTCGAGTCGGAGTCGGAGTCGCTCCTCTCCTGGGGGAGCGGGAGGCCGTAGTGCTCTCGGATCTTGGTCTCGATCTCGAGGAGAATATCGGGGTTGTCGGTGAGGTACTGCTTGGAGTTCTCGCGCCCCTGGCCCAGTCGCATCTCACCGTAGCTGTACCAGGAGCCCGCCTTCTCGACGATGTTGAGCTCGGCGCCGATGTCGATGAGGTCGCCCTCGAGGCTGATGCCCTGGCCGTACATGATGTCGAACTCGGCCTCGCGGAACGGGGGGGCCACCTTGTTCTTGACGACCTTGACGCGGGTACGGTTGCCGACGATCTCACCGCCGTCCTTGAGCGCGCCGATGCGGCGGATGTCGAGACGCTGCGAGGCGTAGAACTTGAGCGCGTTACCACCCGAGGTGGTCTCGGGGGAGCCGAACATGACGCCGATCTTCATGCGGATCTGGTTGATGAAGATGACGGTGGTGCGGGACTTGTTGACCGAGCCCGTGATCTTGCGCAGCGCCTGGGACATGAGGCGAGCCTGGAGGCCGACGTGCGAGTCGCCCATCTCACCCTCGATCTCTGCGCGGGGGGTGAGCGCGGAGACGGAGTCGATGACGAGGAGGTCGACGGCGTTCGAGCGCACGAGCATGTCGGCGATCTCGAGGGCCTGCTCGCCCGTATCGGGCTGGCTGACGAGCAGCTCGTCGATGTTCACTCCGAGCGCCGACGCGTACTTGATGTCGAGGGCGTGCTCGGCGTCGATGAAGGCGGCGACGCCGCCCATTTGCTGGGCGCTCGCGATGGCGTGGAGAGTCAGGGTCGTCTTACCCGAGGACTCCGGGCCGTAGATCTCGATGATGCGACCCTTGGGGAAGCCGCCGATCCCGAGCGCGATATCCAGGCTGATCGACTGCGTGGAGATGACCGCCTCGGCGGGGACGTTGGCCTTGTCCTCGCCGATCTTCATGATCGAGCCGGGGCCGAACTGCTTCTCGATCTGACCGATCATCATCTCGAGTGCCTGAGCCTTGGAACCGCTGACCTGAAACTTGGGCTTTCTCTGCTTCGCCATGATCTCTTCTCCGTCATGTGCCGCGTTGTGGCGGCGTGTATTGAAAACGTCTGGTTTTGAGCTTCTGGGCGGTGTCGTTTCCCGCCCCTCACGCTGAACAACTGTACATACGACCACCCTGTTCGCAAAGGTCTCAATCATCGACCATACGATCAAAAACAAACCAATGAGCCGCTGCATCTCCTTCTCCTGTCGTGATGCACGCAAAAAAAACGAAGGAAGACCAACGATAACAACAGGATGACATCGCAAACCCGAAAGGGAGGGGCGTACGCCGTTCGAGGGGTTATCGGAAAAAAAGTGCGCGTGTTGCCTCGTTGAACGAAAAAAGCGCCTCGGGCTTGCACCGAGACGCTCAGACGCGAAACAAACAAGACAAAGCCTTTACATTTCGCCCAGATAGAACCTATCTACCACCGTGTACTTGGCGCCCCGCTGATCCGTATCAACCCTGAACAGCACGAGGTTTTTGATCGTACTCACACCAAATGAGCCATTCTGGTCGTCGAGGAGCACCTCCTCGAACGAGATCGGCCCGACGGAGCGGACGCGACCCAGCGTGACGTAGGGAAGGAACGGCCGCTCGATGGTGTGCAGGCCGAGCTCGGCGAGCTCCTTCTCCATGGCGCGGTGGAGCAGGCCGAGGACCTCGGCACCTTCCGGGGCGAAGGTCGCGTGGATGATGCGTGGGAGCGTGAGCGAGGGGTAGGCGCCCAGCGCGTTGCACTCGATCTGGAAGGGGAAGAGCGGCCGCGTGAGCTTGTCGAGCTGGGCACGCAGCATGCCGATGAGCGCGTCGTCGACCTTGCCGAGGTAGCTCAGCGCGAGGTGGATGTGGTCGGGGTCGACCCAGCGGATCTCGACGCCCTCGGGCAACGCGCGGTCGATCGGCCCGCGACGCGCCGCGAGGCGCTCGACGGTACGAATCGAGAGGTCGATGGCGATGAAGAGCTCGGTTCGCAAGGTGCCTCGCGTGGACCACAAAGGAGAGGGAGAGGTTCGCGGGTACCGCCAGGGGCGCTCACCCTTCGAAGAGCTCGGACGGGGCGCCCTCGGGGAGCCACGCGTCCGCGTGGCTGATCGGGCCGTCGAGGGCCTCGCGACCCTGGAGTCTCCATAGCAGCATCGCGAGCGCGGTGTAAACGGAGGCGGCTCGAACCGCGTCGCGATCTCGGCCCTTGAAGACTCGCCGCTGATGCCACACGCCCTCCTGCGTCGCGAGCGCGAAGTGCACGAGCCCCACGGGCTTGTGATCGCTCCCGCCGCCCGGGCCGGCGATGCCGGTCACCGCGATCCCGTAGGTCGCGCCCGCGGTCTTGCGCGCGCCGTCTGCCATCTGACACGCGACCTGCGGGCTGACCGCGCCGTGCGCAGCGAGCGCCTCCTCGCGCACGCCCACGAGCTCGGCCTTGGCCCTGTTGGCGTAGGTGACCCAGCTCATCTCGATCCAGGCCGAGGACCCCGCCGTCCTGGTGAGCGCGTGCGCGATGCCGCCGGCCGTGCACGACTCCGCGCACGCGACGGTCGCGCCGGCGGCAACGAGCGCCTCGCCCACGCGGACCTCGATCGTCTGGTCGCCCTCCCCCACCAGGAACGCCTCGCCGCGCTCACGGGCGAGCGCAGCGAGCGCGTCGGCGTCCTCCTGGCTCGGCGCCTTAAGGCTGAGTGAGATGATCGGGTAGTGCGCCCGCCAGCCCACGCGCGCGCCCATCGCCGTCGCGCGCTCCTCGAGGTCGCCCATGAGCGTGGCGAGCTGGGACTCGCCGGCGCCGAAGAAGTCGAGCGAATGGCGCGCCAGGTCCGTGGACGCCGCGGCGGACGACCCGAGCGCCGCGTCGACGTACCAGGAGAACTCGGACGGGACGCCCGGGGCGAAGAAGGCGACGCAGTCACCACGGGCGACCTCGAAGGCCGACGCGGTGCCGACCTCGCTGGTGTGGACGATCGCGCCGGCGGGGAACATCGCCTGGACGACGTTGTTGTCGGTGAAGGCGCGGCCCCGCGACTCGAAGCGCGCCTCGATGCTGTCTCTTATACACATCTCCGAGCCCACGAGACAGGCAGAAATCTCG
>CAJXPN010000173.1 GCA_913058025.1 uncultured Myxococcales bacterium
GAGATTTCTGCCTGTCTCGTGGGCTCGGAGATGTGTATAAGAGACAGGCGTGAGGACGTCGCGTGCGTCGAGGGCGACGTCGCCCATGGGCTGCGCGGTGAGCGTGGTGTGGAGGCTGGCGTAGCGGAAGAGCGCGCGCGCGGCGCGCGCCCAGCGGTCCGACCCCTGCGCCTCGGTGGAGACGAGGTCCATGCACTGGCGCAGGAGCGCGCCGCCGTGGGTCGATATCATGGGGCGCGCGGCGCCGGCGACGCGCAGGCGCAGGAGGCCGGTGACGCCGTAGCGCTCGGCCTCGGCGTAGAGGGACTCCGTGGTGGCGCCGATGGAGTCGACGAGCGCGACGCGGTGCGTGGCGGGTTCGTCGAGGGGGACGCCGAGGACGCCGGAGACGCCGTCTGCGTCGAGCTCGAGTGAGACGAGGTAGGAGGCGGGGTCGCGCGCGTCGTCGGAGGAGGAGGCGAAGGCGGCGTCGACGCGCCCCAGCCTCGAGAGCTGCCCGAGGGCGAAGGGGTTGAAGGCGAGGGTGCCGTCGAAGTCGGGGCGCCGCGCGGCCGAGCCTGGGTCGTCGAGCGTGGGGAGCCACTCGGGGCGAGCGTCGCGGGGTCCGCGCGCGCGGCCGTCGTGCATGACGAGGGGTCGCTCGGGCGACCAGAGGCCGAGGAGCTCACGCAGGGAGCGTGGCGTGCCCCGGGCGTCGAGGACGAGGAGCTCGTCGAGGACGCCGTAGAGGTCCTCGGCGTCGCCGCCCTCTTCGAGCGTGGCGCACGCGTAGTGGAGGAGGTGCCTGCCGGCCTGGCGCCTGTTCTCGTCGTCGGGCTCGACGGCGCGCGTCCTCCCGCGCCAGAGCGTGATGAGCTTCGAGACGAGCCGTGACTCGACGGCGCGGCGGGTGCCGTCGATCCAGGACTCGTGGTCGGTGTGCTCGAGGAACAGGCGCTCGCCGGAGGGGGGTCGCAGGCCGATGGCGACGTCGCGGACGTAGGCCTCGGGGTTCGCGTGCGTGGCGAGGACGTCGCGGCCGTCGACGCGGACGTAGGCGTCGCGGCCCAGGAGCGAGACGACCATGCGCTCCTCCTGGAGGTCGAGGTCGAGGACGCGGTCGAGGTCGAGGCCATAGAGGTCGGGCTCGATCTCGGGGACGGTGCCGTAGACGAGGCCGCCGCAGGAGGCCATGAGCGAGACGAGCTGGTGGCCCGAGTAGGAGCGCCCTGAGCGGGCCTTCAGGATGGGGAGGTCGAAGAGGTCGATCTCGTAGGCGTCGAGCATGGAGGCGTGGACGCGCTCCTCGTCGGGCGTCTCGGCGCCGCGCAGCCGCAGGAGCGCGCCGCGCGCGAGCGCGGCGAGGACGACGCGGGAGGTCGTGGTCTTGGGTGAGACCTCTCGCCCAGCGAGCGAGCCGAGGGCTCGCCGGGAGGCCTCCTGCATCTGCTCGGCGGCGTGCCTGGACATGACGTGCGCGAGGGCCTGCGCGAGCTCGAGGGGGCGCGGCCCCGAGGAGAGCTCGAGGTCGAGCTGGCGGGGGACGACGTCCTCGAGTTCGATGGAGAGGACGTGCCCGGGGTAGGACGACGGGACGCGCCCGGCCCAGAGGAGGCGGTCGGAGCTGACGACCCGGACGAGGATCTCCTCGGCGCCGGTGACGACATCCGCGGGGGTGTAGGCGGTGGCGTCGATGGTGCCGAGGATGCTGGTGGTCTCATCGAGGCGAAGGCGCGCGCGCTCGTCCTCCTCGCCTGCCTGGTAGGAGCGCAGGGGGTCGCCGCTGGCGACCTCGTCCTCGCTGTGGTCGATCCAGCGCCCGCCGAGGGCCTCCGCCCACCTCTTTACCTGGGCGCGCCAACCTGATGGGTCGTCGAGGCTGGACTCCTCCTGGTGGATGCGCTGGACGGCCTCACAGATGGAGAGCGAGGGGATGGGCTGGGCGCCGGCGAGCCAGGGGCGCGCGGGCGGCGGTATGGGGGGCTGCTCGTAGAAGCGCAGGTCGGCGGCGGTGTCGAGGACGGGCTCGTAGATGGTGACGTCGTCGCCGCCGATGAAGCGGACGGTGTCCATGTCGTCGGAGGCGGCGAGGACGACGACGGCCTCGAGGAGCTGGGCGATGCGCGCGGCGCGCTGGCGCTCCTGCGGGTTGGCGCTCTCGTTGGCGAGGACGGCGCGGCCGCGCTCACGCAGGAGCTCGCGCAGGGCGCGGACGTCGAGGTTCTCGCCGCCGAGGGTGGAGATGCTGGTCGAGGCGCGGACGCGCCGGTTCTCGCGCAGCTGTTGGACGTAGGGGCGAAGGCGCGCGTACATCTCGTCGAGGCGCGAGTCGCGCACGACGGCGGCGTGGTCGGCGGTCTTGTTCAGGCCGTCGAAGCAGACGACGCCGCCGATGCCCTCGAAGGGGATGAGCTTGGGGTCGAAGGTCTGGAGCCAGACGCCGAAGGTCAGCAGCTTGAGGTGGCGGTTGGAGACGTTGGTGCCGTAGCCGAGCGAGCCGTAGAGGTCGCCCTCGTCGAACGAGACGACGCGCTGGTACCCGAAGAGGTTGGGGGTGCGCACGGAGGCGTAGCCGAAGAGGGGGTCGTCGTTGAAGAGGATGGGGACGGGCGCGAGGATGCAGCGGTCCTGGACGACGGAGAGCTCGCCGCTCTGGTGGTAGCGGGTCTTGGCCTTGACCTTGGAGCGCTTGAGCCCGGCGACGCGGATGAAGGTGCCGCGCAGGGGCTCCTTGGGGCGGCCGACGTCGACGACGTCCTCGCCGCCGCGGATGGTGATCTGGGTGGTGCCTTCGAGGGTGCCGTCACCGGAGACGACGGTGATCTCTTCGGGCTCCATGAGCATGATGGCGTTGATGCCCAGCGCGAGCTGTCGGAGGTCGGACTTGGAGACGTCGGACTTGGCGGCGAAGAGGAAGTCGAAGAGCTGGCCGAGGTCGCCCTCGGCGTAGCCGCCGCCGACGTAGGAGATGGCGACGAACTTGGACTCGACGGCGACGTCGACGTAGGTCGCGCCGTTGGAGATGGCCGACTGGATGAGCTCGGTGACGTAGTAGTAGGGGTCGGCGAGGGCGAACTGGCGCATCTTCTGGATGGCGCGCGAGCGCGCGACGGTGAAGCGCTTGCGCTCGGTGAAGGCGCCGGACTGGCGGCTGCGTGCGATGACCTGGTCGATCGAAGACATGTGCGTGTCCTTTCCGTGCGCGGGTTCTCAGGAGGCGTGCGCGCTCGAGGTGTGGCGCCAGGGCAAGCGAGCCCTGGCGCCGCGCGTTCAGTTCGACAGGCCCAGCGAGGCCATGAGGAAGGAGTAGGTGTCGACGGAGGAGTCGATGGCCTTGGAGACCATGTCGCCGCCGCCGTGGCCCGCGTTCTCCTCGATGCGTAGGAGGATGGGCTCGCCGTCGGGGTCTGCGGCCTGGAGGGCGGCGGCCATCTTGCGCGCGTGGAGGGGGTCGACGCGGTCGTCGGAGTCGGCGGACTGGAAGAGCGTGGGCGGGTAGTCGGTGCCCGTCGTGATGCGGTGGTAGGGGGAGTAGGCGTGGAGGGTGGAGAACTGGTCGGCGTCCTCGGCCGAGCCGTACTCCGAGACCCAGGTCCTGCCGCGGCCAGACAGGTGGTAGCGGACCATGTCGAGGAGGGGGACGGCGCAGACGACGGCGCCGAAGAGGTCAGGGCGCTGGGTCATGGCGGCGCCGACGAGGAGCCCGCCGTTGGAGCCGCCGCGGATGCCGAGCTTGTCGGGGGACGTGTACTTCTTGGCGACGAGGTACTCGGCGGCGCCGATGAAGTCGTCGAAGACGTTCTGCTTCTTGTCGAGCATGCCGTCGCGGTGCCACGCCTCCCCGTACTCGCCGCCGCCGCGCAGGTTGGCCACGGCGTAGCCGCCGCCGGCCTCGAGCCAGGGGTAGATCGACGAGGAGAAGGAGGGGGTCAGGCTGACGTTGAAGCCGCCGTAGCCGTAGAGGAGGAAGGGGGTGGAGCCGTCGAGTTCGATGCCCTTCTTGTGGACGAGGAACATGGTGACGGTGGTGCCGTCCTTGGAGGCGTACTCGACCTGCTCGACCTGGAAGGCGTCGGGGTCTACGGGGACGTCGACCTGGGCCCAGAGCCTGGTCTCACCGGTGGCCATGTCGGCCTCGTAGATCTGGCGGGGCGTGGTGAAGGAGGTGAACGTGAAGTAGCCCTTGGCGTGGTCGGGCTGGCCGATCATGCCGGAGACGGAGCCGATCGAGGGGAGCGCGACGTCGCGCTCGAAGGACCCGTCGAGCGTGTGGAGCTTCATCACGTTGCGCGCGCGCTCCATGTAGGTGAGCGCGAGCTTGCCGCCCACGAGCGAGGCGTCGTCGAGGACGGCGTCGGCGCGCTCGGGGACGATGACCTGGGCCGCGGCGAGCGTGGGCGTGGCCACGGGGGCGCGCAGGAGCTTCCAGTTGGGCGCCTCGTGGTTGGTCATGAGGTAGACGAAGCCCTCGTGGACCTCGACGACGTAGGTCTTGGCGTCGAGGCCTTCGGCCACGGGCGCCCAGGGCGCGTCCGCCAGGGCGGTCGGGCGGGAGAAGACGTCGTTCTTGTTCCAGCCGTAGCTCTTGTAGAGGAAGAGCGTGGCGCCATCGCGGGAGAGCCCGACCCCCTGGAAGACCTGGGGGTCCTTGGTGGCGGGCGCGACGACGGGGTCGTCGGCGGGGGGCGTGCCGAGGGCGTGGAAGCGCACGGTGGACTCGCCGGGGCGCTGGTCCTCGGGGATGTCGGGGTCGGTCGGCAGGACGGTGTAGTAGAAGCCCGAGTTGTCGGGGAGCCAGGAGGCCGAGGTGTAGTTGGCGCCGGGGATGACGTCGACGGGTGAGGTCTCACCCGAGGCGACGTCCATGACGTACATGGTCGACTCGTCGGCGTTGTTCTCCGAGAGGCGGTAGGCGACGAGCTTGCCGTCCTCGGTGGGGTAGATGCCGCCCAGTGAGACGGATCCGTCCTCACTGAGCGCGTTCGGGTCGATGAGGATCTTCTCCTCGCCGCCCTCGCCGTCCTTCCAGTAGACGACGTACTTCTCCTGGTCCGCGGCGCGGCGGTAGAGGAAGAAGCGCTCGCCCTTTCGGACGGGGGCGCCCATGGCCTCGACCTTGAAGAGCTCGGTGAGCCTGGCGCGCAGGGCGTCGCGGCCCGGGAGCTTCGAGAGGTGCGCGCGCGCGAGCTTGTCCTGTGCGTCCATCCAGGGTCGGACGCCCTCGCCTTCGACGTCCTCGAGCCAGCGGTAGGGGTCGGCGACCTCGACGCCGTGGAGGGTCTCTACGACGTCGTCGCGGCGCGTCTCCGGGTAGCTCATCGTGGCCTCTTTGGGGGCGGGGTCGGGAGTGGACGGCGTGCAGGCGGTTGCGAGCGCGCACGATGCGGTCAGCAGGATCAAGGCGCGTGTGTTCACGTCGGAGGCTCGGCGGCAGAGGTGTTCATCGACCCGGATGGTCTATCGCACCTTGGGGGCGCGCGACAATGTGGGACGTGCGACCTGGCTCGAGGGGTCGCCTGGGCGGCCTTCTCGCGAGGCCTGGGAGGTGCTTTCGATGCTGTAGGCTCGCGTAGGCCACGCCATGCCTCTTGTGCCTGTCGAGCGTGTTGATGTGGCCGCGGGCTCCTGGAGGCCCGTAGGACGCCATACATTCACTCGGGGGCTGGATCGGTCGCCCACCCTCGCGTTGCGTATCGGTGGCGTGTTCAGGAGGGGTGTGATCCGGTAGGCTCTGGTGCAGCACGTATCAACGAGAGGTCGAAGATGGCGCGAGCGGGACTCTTGGCGGGGTTGTGTGCGGGGCTGGTCGTGTGTGCGTCCGTGGAGGCGTTTGCGTGCTCTCCGAACAGGCTGCCCTGGCTTGCGCGCTACGTGAAGCCCGTGGACCTGGGGGAGTCACCCGGGGTGAGGCCCGGGCACGCGGTCTTCTATGCGACGCCGGTCGCCTTCGAGCCAGACGTCTTCTGGATGAAGTACCCATCGGGAGAGGTCCGGACTCGCACCACGCTCACCGTGCGTGTGGGCGACGTGTTGCTCGGCGACGTCAGGAGCGGCGAGACGGTCGAGTTGAACGTGGGGGCCTTCAGCGTGGGGTGTACCAGGACGAACGCCACCTTGGATCTCTTCGATGTGTTGGGCGAGTCTGATGAGGTCCTTCCGGGTCGCGAGCTGCTCGTCGACATCGACACCGCGGAGTGGCTAGGTCTCACACGGCGCCGCGCGTTCTCGGGGCGTCATTGGCGGAATGAGCGAGTGGAGAAGGGTTCGAGCTGGCGCGTTCTCGAGCCAGGGGAGGAGCACGCGAGGAGCTTCGAGGAGCTGGCGCGTCGGCTCAACCACGACGAGTACGGTTCGTATGTCGGTAAGGGCCTCCTCCCATTGAAGAAGAGAGGGTTCGTCATCGAGACCGAGGACGGCCCGATCGCTCCAGAGGTTCCGGAGCCCGAGCAGGTCCCGGAGCTGCGGAGCTTCGAGGACGAGCTCGCGTTCATCAAGGCGGCCGTGTCCGAGTGCGTGCCCGAGCCGGGGTGGGTCGAGGCGTTGGGCTCGGACCTGATCGTCCACGGGACGGTGACGTCGGCGTACCAAAAGGGCGCTCATGGCGAGGTGAGTTACAGACTGAAGGTTGGAAAGGCGTACAAGGTTCTCGCGCCGAAGGTGCCCGACGAGGTGACGTTGTACGCGTCGGAGCTGACGCCGGGGTTTCGCCCGGAGCTCGGCACGCCCTATCTGATCTACGCGCGGGGGACAGCGATGGGGTACGTGGCGTCGGGGTGCGGGGCGTCGCGCCGCGCCGCGCGCGCGCCGTGGCGCGTGGGTCCATGGTTTGGGATGGAGCCTGGGGGGCGCGTCTTCGAGGAGGTCGTGTCCTGGGACGACCCCGGTCGTTTTTGGGGGCTCGAGCCGGCGGCAGCGGTCGAGGAGCTCGAGGTGTCAGCACCGAGGACGTTGGGGGGCATCTTCGCAGAGGAGCTCGACGCGTCGGGGGGGAGGGCCGCGCTGTGGGCGTCACTGATCGCGTTGAGCTCGATGCTGGCCGTGCACGCGTACCGCCGCCGCGGGTGATTGTATGTGCGCGCGCATGTGTCTAGTTTCGAGTGTGAGCGTGTCACCGAATGTGCAGGAGGGATGATGAAGGTCGTATCAGTGGGGGTCGTGTTGGCGCTGGCGTTCGGGCTGGGCTGTAGCGGAGACGATGGTCCGCGCTCGGCGCTCGGTGGTGGCGGTGGCGGCGTGCTCGGCGGTAGCGGCGGCGGCGGCGGCGACGAGGAGGACGCCGGCCAGGACACCGGCGAGGTGTTCGCCGAGGGCGCGCCCGAGGACACGCACGACTTCCTGTACAGGGGGTTCTACGATGGCTGGCCCCGTGACGTGGACACCCGCTCGACCGAGCCGCACGGGGTCGTCAAGAGGTTCCAGAACCCGACGCTCAACGCGGCGTTGGGGAACGGCGCGGTGCTCTACCCGATCGGGTCGGCGGCGGTGCTCGAGATCTACAACGCCCGCGAAGACGAGCTCATGGGGTGGGCAGCGATGATCAAGATCGATGACAACGGCGACCGCGAGGATTGGTACTACTACGAGACGTTCGACCCGACGCCCGACGGGAAGTTCTCGCAGGAGGGGATCTGTCTCTTATACACATCTGACGCTGCCGACGATCTACTCTGTGTAGAT
>CAJXPN010000174.1 GCA_913058025.1 uncultured Myxococcales bacterium
TCCCTGCGAGGGGACCGCGGAGTGAGCGGGAGCGAACGGCCGCTGGGGGACCGTGTGGCAACCCCACCCCCAGTCCACATCCAAACCGCTCCGACTCGCCCGAACGGCCTACGGAGGTGACGGCGTGTCTTGGCCGCGCTAGTGTCCTCGAACAACTACAACGAGGCACCAGGAGCAGCGCGTATGTCGACCGACATGGTCACCACAGGTGGTGACAAGTACATGGCCAGAAAGGCGATCTTCGCCATGCTCGGCAAGAAGTTCCACATCTACGATCCGAACGGGACGCTCTGCTTCTTCGTCCACCAGAAGGGATTCCGCCTCAAGGAGGCGATCACGGTCTACCGTGACGAGAAGAAGACGAAGCCGCTCATCGAGATCAAGGCGCGCTCGATCATGGACTTCTCGGGGACCTACGACGTCACCGACGCGACCACGGGGGTCAAGGTCGGCGCGCTCCGTCGCGAGGGTATGAAGAGCATGATCCGGGACGAGTGGACGCTCCTGGACGAGAACGACGCGGCGATGGGGCAGGTCGTCGAGGACTCGATGATGATGGCGCTGGTGCGCCGCTTCCTCTCCAACCTCATCCCGCAGTCGTTCACGGTGAGCGTGTTGGGTGAGGAGGTCGCGAGCTTCGATCAGCACTTCAACCCGTTCGTGGCCAAGTTCGACATCGACTTCAGCATGGACACGGGGCGCCAGCTCGACCGCCGGCTCGGAATCGCGGCCGTCGTGATGCTGTTGGCCATCGAAGGTCGCCAGCAGTAGCTGGTGGGCGTTTCAAAGAGGGAGCGCATCCATGTTCTACGCCACGTGGCACGACTTCGCCCTGATCCTGCTCACGCTCGTGGTCTCCCTCGGGATGGCGTGGACGGTGTGGCGTCGTCTGGAGGAGACTCCGAAGGCGGGAGAAGTGCTCGCGCTCTACGCGTCCGCCGCGTGCGGGATCCTCGCGGTCCCCTCCTTCGCGCTGCTTCAGTACATGGGGGTTGGGTTCCACTCGCTCCGCTGGTTCTACCACACGGGCGCGGTGGTCCCGGCGATCGTGTCCGTGGTGCTGAGCGCGGGGCTTTGGCGTCGTGGGCTCGAGCCCTGGGCGAGGCGGCTGGCGATCGCGCTCGGGGTGTTCTTCTTCTCGTTCACGCCGCTCGCGGTCCACATGACCTTCATCGCGCCGTACCAGCTCGAGATCGAGCGCGTCCGAGTCTCGGTGCCCGACGAGCGCGCCGGTGAGGAGACGATCCGGGTGGTCGTGCTCGCGGACATCCAGACGCGAGGCATCACCTCCTGGGAGGAGCGGGTGCTCGACGAGGTCCACGCGCTCGAGCCCGACATCATCCTCATCCCGGGCGACGTCCTCCAGCTCCCGCGCGATGTCTACGCGCAGAACATGGGCCCGATGAAGGACTGGCTCGGGCGCCTCCGGGCGCCCGCGGGCGTGTGGATGGTGTCGGGGGACGTCGACGTCGACGCGCGCCTGCTGGCGTCGGGGACGGGCGTCGAGTTCATCGACGATCAGGTCCGCAGCGTCCGCGTGCGTGACCGCGAGGTCACGCTGGGTGGCGTGACCATCGACTACCACTCGGCGGAGGCCAACGACGTGGTCCGCCGGCTCGAGACCGCCGAGGGCGGGCGAGACATCCGCCTGCTGCTGGCGCACCGCCCGGGCGCGGTCGAGACGCTCTCGCTGTCGAGGCTGGGAAAGGCCGAGACCCGCATCGACCTCGTCGTCTCGGGGCACACCCACGGCGGCCAGATCGTGGTCCCCGGGTTCGGCCCGCCCGTGACGATGAGCACGCTCGAGCGCCACGTCGCGTCCGGCGGGTTGCATGAGGTCGGCGGCCGGCGGGTGTACGTCTCGCGTGGGGTCGGCATGGAGCGGATGGGCGCCCCCCAGGTCCGCTTCAACTGCCCCCCCGAGGTGACCTTGCTCGAGATCGGTGGCCGCTGACGCGCCGCCGCTGTTGGCTCGGCGGCGCCCATGCGTGTAAGATGCTCGCCCTTACTCTTGGCTGACACGGAGGCATGAGCGATGGCGTCGAACACGGATCTCTTGGTGATTTACGAGCACCCTTCCTGGCAGGAGCCGCTCTTCGAGGCGCTCGATCGCCGCGGGGTCTCCTACGCGACCTTCGACCTCAAGAAGGGGGTCTTCGGCGCACGCGATCTGCCGCCGGCAAAGCTCGCGTTCAACCAGGCCTCACCCAGCGCCTACCTGCGCGGCAACACGCGCGCGGTGCCGATGGGGCTGGCCTACATCGAGGCGCTCGAGGCGATGGGCGTGCCCGTGCTCAACGGCTCGCGTGCGTTCAGGTTCGAGCTGAGCAAGGCGGCCCAGGCGCGCGCGATGATCGCCGGGGGCATCGATTACCCGGACACGCTCGCGTTCAACGACGTGGGCGCGCTTGCCGAGCGCGCCGGTGAGATCGGCTTCCCGGCGATCCTCAAGCCCAACCAGGGTGGCTCGGGCGCGCGCATGTACAAGGTCGAGTCGGCCGAGGAGGTCGCCACGATCATGAACGGCGACCCGGACCTCTGGCGCCCCGACCACATGATGCTGCTCCAGGAGTACCTGCCCCACGACGGCCTGACCGACGGCGTCGTGCGCATGGAGTTCCTGGGAGGGGAGCTGCTCTACGCGATGAAGGTCTTCTCCTCCGGGGACACCTTCAACCTCTGCCCGTCCGAGGTCTGCAACCCCGTGGACGGGGAGGGCGGCGCGTGCGCGATCCCGGCGCTCGAGGAGGCCCCGCCCCCTCGGTTCGAGCCGTTCCTGGACGTCCCCGCCGAGGCGGTCGCCGCGGGCTCGAAGATCTGCGCGTTGGGTGGGCTCGACGTCGCCGGCATCGAGTACATCGAGACGCCGGACGGCCGGCGCGTCTTCTACGACATCAACGCGAACTCGAACCTGCGCCGGCCCATCGGAGAGGCGTTCGGGTTCGATCCGTTCGAACGCGTCGTTGATTTCCTCGAAGCGAGGCTGCGTCAGGCGTGAGCTCGAGGGTGGAATTGTGATGTTTTGCAATGGCTTGACGTGCGCGGTTGACAGCCGCCGCGTCTGCGCCGAGGCTGTGTGCGCCCTGTGCCCCGGGGCGACCTGAATGAGAGAGGATGAAGTGATGAAGATGGAACGAATCAGTGCGTGGTTGATGGTGTGTGCGTTGCCTCTCGCGGTGGCGTGTGGTGGTGAGCCTGCGCAGGAGGAGGAGGAGCCCGTCGTCCTCGAGGAGCCCGAGTGCACCTCGAACGCGGAGTGCGAGGGGAACGAGGCGGGGCCGCTGTGCCTCGAGCTCGAGCAGAAGTGCGCGCCCGCTCCGATCGGTGGCGTCATCGGCTGGGGCGACGGGACCCCGGAGTCGGTCGACATCGTGACCATCTACGAGAACACCGCGCCCGCGACGATCGAGGCGACCGACCTCGGCTTCCACAAAGAGCGCGACGAGCTCTGGATCTTGAACCGCCGGCCGTTCGTGGCTGGCGCGTGCGCCGAGTCGAACCCGGGGAGCGCGCGGTGCACGTCGCTGCCCGGATACACGGTCACGATCTCGAACCCCGGCAAGGCGGACCAGAGCGAGCGCGTCGCCCAGGACGGCAACGCGTGGCACTTCATGCGCCGACCGCCCGCCATCGCCATGGGCAACAACGACCTGTTCGGCACGTGCGGCGAGGTCGCCACGGGCAACTTCGAGGACAACGACGTGATGTTCATGGGCCCCTCCCTCTGGAGCTCGAGCGACGACATCTACGCTCGCCCCTCCGGAAAGAACGGGTCCCACATGGACATGCTCCACGCGACGCCGTGGTGCGTGGGCATGGCGCACGAGGTCGACAACGTCTACTGGGTCTTCAACGGCCACGTCGGCAGCATCGACCGCTACGACTTCAACGAGGACCACGGCCCGGGCGAGGCCGACCACTCAGACGGAGAGGTCCGCCGCTACGCCGAGGGCACGCTCTCGCGCGTCGACCACGTCCCCGGCCACATGGAGTACCTCGACGGCTGGGTCTACGTCGCCGACACGGGCAACGGGCGCGTCGTCAAGCTCGACACGTCCTCGGGTGAGGCGACCGGCGACTTCGCGCCCATCTACGAGCCGCTCGCGGAGTCGAACCAGATGGCCAACGCGATGGTCATGGACGTCGTCGCCCCTGGTTCGCTCACGCGCCCCAGCGGTCTCGCGATCCACGACGACCTCCTCTACGTCTCGGACAACGCCACCGGCAAGATGCACGCCTTCGACCTCGACGGTCAGGAGGTCCGCACGCTGGACACCGGCCTCGGCGCGGGCGTCCTCGGCGGGATCGAGGTCGGCCCCGACGGCAAGATGTGGTTCACGAACCTGACCAACGGCTCCGTGTACCGGATCGACGTGAAGTGACCGTGAAGCCACCGGTTTTGGTGGCCTGAAGGGGGCTCGGCTGGTGTCGGGGGCGGTGGTGTGGTTCATTGAACACGTCATCGCCCCCGCGCCGAGTCCAACGCGCGTGTGGCGCCGGGTCTGCTCTCCGAGCTCTGGTGTTAGCCTCTCCGTGGAGAGCGGTCGCCACGCGATCGTGCCAACCCCGTGGAGGGTGTGTATGATGCCCCGAATGCCACACATCCAGGTGGGTGCGTGGTGCCAAAGACCCATTGAATTACTCACGTGAATGGAGTGTGTGGAAGATGCAATCACCTGAAAGTGTGTTGACCAGGCTCAAGGAAGGAAACGCGCGGTTCGTCGCGGACAAGGGCGAGGGTGCTCTTCGTGACGCGGCGCGCCGCGGCGAGCTCACCGGCGGCCAGCAGCCATGGGCGATCGTCCTGAGCTGCGCCGACTCCCGCGTCGTCCCCGAGCTCGCGTTCGACACTGGCCTGGGCGAGCTCTTCGTCTTGCGCGTGGCTGGCAACGTCGCCAACACGTCCACGATCGCGAGCATCGAGTACGCCGTCGCCCACATCGGCACGCCCGTCATCGTGGTCCTGGGTCACGAGTCCTGTGGCGCGGTCACCGCCGCGATCGCCGGCGGCGACAACGGCTACAACCTCAACCACCTCCTCGCGCACATCGAGCCTGCCAAGGCCAAGTGCTCGTCCTCGGACGTCAACGAGGTCGTCAAGACGAACGCCGGCCTCGCCGCCCAGGATCTGGTCAGCCGCTCGGCGATCATCTCGGGTGCCGTGAACTCCGGCGCGCTCACGATCCACTCCGCGTACTACAACCTCGGATCGGGCGCCGTCGACTTCCTCGACTGAGCGCACGTCACCTTGGTGCCTGCGAGGGCGCGCCCCCATTCGGGGGCGCGCCCTCGCTCGTTTGACGCGTGTCTTTTTTGTGACCAGACCTCGCCCCGGGCTCTCTTCACTGGTGTCGAAGATCCTTAGAGCGCGTCGCGCGAGGTGTGAACACATGTCGTCTCCACTCGAGGCAACGAACCCGAACACAGACAAGGGCTCGTCCCGCCGGCTGCACCTGACCCCGCTGGCGCGCGTCCGCGTGAGCCGCCGCGGGCGGCACGTCGTTCGCGGCCTCGTCTTGCCCGGCGGGCGCCACGACGGACCGTTCATTCGCGTACGATCCGACCTGGGTGAGATCCTCCTCGTCTCTGAGGGCATGCTCAGGCTCGTCGAGGACGACCTCTACGAGCAGATGCGTCGTGTCCCCTGGACAGCCGTCGAGGCACTCGACGCCGCCAGCGTCACCGAACTCGAGGGGCTTCTCGAGGGTGTGCTCGGCTCGGACGTCTGCGCCGACTCTCAGGGTGATGGACTGCCGGGTCGCGTGGCGTATTCGATCTTCGTGGGGTCGTTGTCGAAGATCTCGCTCCCCTTCGCGTTGGCGCTCGTTCTCGACTGGATGTTTCGCCTGACCGACGCGCCGCGCGCGCGACTCGGTGAGCATCGCTGCGGCGACTGCGGAGAAGATCCTGCGGCCGAGAGGCGGTGCGAGCTCCTGTGTGTCTTGGCCCAGACGTGGGCCTCGCTCGCGTCGAGGAGTGAGGGCGCGCTCTCGGTGGCGATCGTCGAAAGGACGCGCTCCTGCATCGCCGCGCTGCGGCTGGCGTGCCCACGGGGTCTCGACGAGGCGATTGATTCGATGGTTCGAGTGATAGCTCAGGGCGCGCCGATGCCGTCGTAGCCCTGGCTCTCGCCTAGCCTTCGTTGGATCTCGGCGAACATCTCGTCCATCGAGACCTGCTCGAGCCTCTCGAGCAACGCCAGCTCGGCGTCCGCGTAGAGCTCGTCGAGGTAGACCTTGATCGTCGGCGCGACGTCACACGCGTCGCCGACTCCCGAGTGTCGGCGCAGCAGCGTCGCGTCGGCGTCGCGGACCGCCTCGTACACGAGCCGGAGGTTGATCGCCGCCGTCGGTGTCGCCAGGCGCGTCCCACCGCCAGCGCCGCGCTTGTTCGTCACGAGCCCCGCGCGCTGGAGCTTGCCGAGGACGCGGCGCACCACCACGGGGTTCGTCCCCACGCTGCGCGCGAGCTCCTCCGAGGTCGCCGGGCGCTCCTCGTCACGCTCGATGATCGCGACCATCCCGAGCACGTGCGCCGCGATCGTCATATGGCTGTCCATGGGATGCTCCGTGGTGGGACGATCGAATTCGTAACCACATCCACTCCGCAAGGCAAGCTCGTCGGAGATCGCTCCGAGGCCTTTACGTGCCCAACGGCCCGTCGTACTCCCTTGATGGGGGCATCGACCACGACACGAGGAGTGAACAGGATGAAGAACGAACAGCTCGCGCGGCGCAACTGGCTCGAAGAGATGTACGACGACGGTTACTTCCCCGACCCGGTCGTGGACATGGTCCGCGACGTGCTCACCGACCTGTGCGACGCGATCGAGGCGCAGAACCCGACCGACCTCGCCGCGCTCTACCCGCTCACCCACCAGGCCACCGAGCGTGTGAACGCTCTCGAGGAGGTGTTCGCCAACAACGGCTCCGAGATCGAGACCGCCGCCCGCGAGTGCATCGGGGCGGAGTTCTTCCACATCGCGGAGTCCTACGGGTTCGCCGACGCAGACATCGAGGCGCTCATCGCCCCGCGTGATTGGTGACCCTGGTCAGGGCGCCAGGCCGGCGGCGAAGCGTTCGAGGCCGAGCTGGCCGAGGTCGCCTGCTCCCCAACACCACGCTCCGCTGTCGACGTCGAGCGCACACGTGTGGGTCGCCCCCGCGACGATCTGCGTGAACCGGCGCTCGGACGCCACCGGGGTCGGCTCCGCGCGTCGCGTCGTCGTGCCGTCGCCCAGCGCGCCGGACGCGTTGTCCCCCCAACAGTACGCGGCGCCTGCGCCGTCCAGCGCGCAGCCGTGCGAGAACCCCACCGACACGCTCGCCCAGCCGCCGCCAGCCGCCTCGAGCGGCCGGGGCGTCGCGCGCGATCTCAGCGGGAGCTGTCCGCGCGCGTTGTCTCCCCAGCAGAGCAGGGCGCCGGCCTCGGTCACCGCGCACGCGTGGGTGAGCGAGGCGCTGACCTCTCGCACGCGCCCGGTCCAGGCGATCGAGGGTTGGGTCCTTGTCGTGTAGTCGCCCACGCCGAGCTGTCCGCGCAGGTTCCCTCCCCAACACCAGAGCGCGCGCGTCCCCGAGGCGAGCCCACACTGGAAGTCTGGCCCGAGCGACAACGCGTCGAACCTCGGCTCGACCTCCTGCCGTTGCG
>CAJXPN010000175.1 GCA_913058025.1 uncultured Myxococcales bacterium
CTCCAGCCGCTTGCGCGCGGAGGCCTCGTCGGCCTCCGCCGCCCGCCTCCCCGCGAAGAACCCCGCGAAGAATCCGATCATGATCATCACGGGGAGGTAGAAGATGTGCGCCGAGCTCACCGTTCGCCTCCGAGCACGTCGTCCATCCGTCGCGTGAGCGCCTCGAGCTCGCGCCGATCTCTGCCCTGCCTCACAGCGAGCAACGCCAGGAACCCGAGCAGAAGCACCAACAACGCCATGTAGCTCAACAGCATGAGCGTCCCGCCGGTCACCGTGACCTCCTGGGACGCGCGCGTCCCCTCCTGAGCCCACGCGATCGCCGGCGCGCCAGCGACGGCCCACATCGCGCACGCGATCGCTCGCCTCACATCCACCTGTTCCATCATCCTCTCCGACATCTTCACGCCTCTCCTCTTCACGCCTCGCGCGCCGCCTCGAGCTCGTAGGACACGTCCTCCAGATCCACGAACGCCTCGTTGATCTGCTGGGCGAACCGCCTCTGCATCCACGTCACCACGAACAACGCACAGAACAACAACAGGAAGGCGAGCATGCTCACGCTGAAGGTCACCTTCATCGCAGACGCCAGCCCGCCACCGCCCTCGCGCTCGACCACCGGATGCAGGCCGCCCCAGTTACGCACCGCGTAGTGGATCAGCGGGATGTCCGCGCAGGCGATCACCGCGAGCACGGCGCCGATGCGCCGCGAGCGGCCATCGTCTCCGGTCAGCGACCTGAAGAGCACGTAGCCCCCGTAGAGCATCATGAGGACGAACGTCGCGGTGAGCTGCGGATCCCACGTCCACGCGCGCCCCCACGCCTTGATGCCCCAGAGCGGCCCGGAGATCATCACGTACAGGCAGAACAACAGCCCGACCTCGGCCCCCGCTCGCGCCGCCGCGTCCAGCGACGACGACGGCCGGAGCAGGTACACGAGGCTCGCACCCGAGCACACCACGAAGCCCGCGTACGCGGCCATGGCCGCGGGCACGTGCACGTAGAATATCTTCTGGGCGATCCCCATCGTCGCCTCCACGGGCGCGTAGAAGAAGACCATACCTATCGCCACGACGCTCGACACGATCGCGGCCACCGCGAGGGGCAACGCTGAACGCTCTATCGCTCTCCACATGAGGGGGCTCCGTCTCGATGAATGCTCCGGGGACGCCGCGCGCGAGCCGCCTCCGCGGGCTCTACCACAGCGAACGAACCCGCGACAACGCAGATTCCTCACGTACTCAAGGGGTACGTTGACGGCCTCTTCGAAGGTCCGGTATTCTCTTCGACGTGCGCACAGGTCGTCGTGGTACAGACGTCACGACCGTTTCAAGCCTCCCAGACATCAGTCGGGTGGTCCCATACGTTCGAGGCGAGCATGATCCCCAAGGACATATTCGAGCAGTCCATCAAGCGTTACTTCGCAACCATCATGCCCTACATGGAAGACGACTCCGTCTCCGAGATCATGATCAACGGCCCAGATGACATCTGGGTCGAGATCAAGGGCAAGTTGCACAAGACCGACGCGCGCTTCGAGGTCGAAGACGACCTCATCAGTGGATGCAAGAACATCGCCCAGTACGTGGGCAAGACACTGAACGTCCTCAACCCGCGCATGGACGCGCGGCTCCCTGACGGCAGCCGCGTTCACGTCGTGCTCCCACCGTGCGCCCGAAACGGCGTGTCGGTGGCCATCCGACGCTTCGGCAAGTTCTCTCTGACGATCGACAAGCTCATCGACTACGGGTCGATCACGCCGGTGGCCGCGAAGTTCGTCGAGCTCTGCGTGCACATGGAGAAGAACCTGATCGTGGCCGGCGGCACCGGCTCGGGCAAGACCTCCTTGCTCAACTGCATCTCCACGCTCATCAACCCCAACGAGCGTATCCTCGTCATCGAGGACTCCACCGAGCTCCAGCTCCAGCAGCCCCACGTGGTCATGCTCGAGGCTCGCGGCCCTGACGCGAAGGGCCGCGGCCGCGTCGAGATCGGCGACCTCTTCCACTCGGCCATGCGACTGCGGCCCGACCGCATCGTGATCGGCGAGATCCGCGGCGGCGAGGCGCTGTCTCTTCTCCAGGCGATGACCTCGGGCCACGGCGGCTCGATGTCGACCACGCACGCAACCTACCCCGACGACACCCTGCGCCGCCTCGAGACCATGGCCATGATGTCAGACGTCGAGCTCCCCCTGTCCGCGCTGCGCAGCCAGGTGGCATCGGCCATCCAGATCATCGTCCAGACCTCCCGCTTCAACGACGGCTCCCGTAAGCTCACCCACATCGCCGAGTGCCTCGGCCTGTCCGAGAACGGCGAGTACAAGATCTACCCGATCTTCGAGTTCAAGCACCGCGGCTACGGTGAGGGCGGGAAGGTCCTTGGGCAGATGGAGCCTTGCGGCAACATCCCCACGTTCTACGACGCCGTCCTCGAGCGCGGCTACGAAATCGACGAGAGCTGGTTCAGGCCGTAGACTATGTATCGACGAAACGCCTCGCCTGGACCTCTATTTTAGATCCGCGCGCGCACATCTCACGTCTCACACATGAAGTAGGCCAACGGGCCCTCCCGTCGCCTCGATCTCCCAAGGACGGACCATGTCCGACGACCGCTTCAAACAGGCTCGACGCAGCCTCATGTCCGATCAAGGCCAGGAGCCGTCTTACGAGGACTCCGAAGATGCCACCGCAATGGTCGACATCAACGAGCTACAGCGAGGCGCGCCTCAGTTCGCGCCTCCCCCCAACTTCGGGGCAGAGGACGACTACGATCAGACCGAGATGGTCGCCATCCCCGACTTCAGCTCCCCACCCCCCGGCGCGAGCCCGATGGGCGGCGGCGCGAAGATCCAGGTCGGCGCGACGCCCGCGGATCCCGAAGGCTCGACCCAGTTCGTCAACATCAACGAGCTCGCGGCCGGCCCTCCTCCTGGCGCATATGACGGCATGGGCGGCGCGATGGACGAGGACGGGGCCACACAGATGGTCGACCTCGCCACGCTCCAGGCTGGCCCTCCGCCCTCTTCCGGGCACGTGGTCGACCACGGCAGCTCGGGCTATGAAGGCTCCACGCAGTTCGTCGACCTCAACGCGCTCGCCGCGGGTCAGGTCGGCGCGCAGCCCGGCGCCCCCATGGGACAACTCAGCCCTGTCGAACAGGACCCCGTCCTCATCCAGGCCTACGAGTTCTCGCCCGAGGCCATCCAGCGCTTCGGGCAGTACACGCTCGTCTTCGCGCGCAACAAGGCCACCGGCGCCGACATCGTCCTCAAGCGCGTCTGGGAGGGTATGCCTGACCAGATGCCCGAGTGGCTGCGCACACGCGTCAACCAGCTCAGCCAAATCACCCATCCGAAGCTCGCCGCCCTCAACGGCCTGTTCGCCTCGCACTCTGGCGCGTGGGTCGAGCTCGAGCGGCCTCCCGGCATGCGCCTGACCCACATCCTCATGCAGCGCGGAGCCCTGCCCAGCAAAGAGGTCGGCAAGATCATCCACCAGGTCGCTCAGGCCATCCAGGCCGTCCATGCGTACCAGATCCTCTACTCGACGCTCACGCTCGACGCCATCTGGGTCGACGAGAACGGTAACGCCAAGATCGAGCCCTTCGACGTCGTCTCCTTCGAGGAGCGCGGCGACCTCGGGCCCTTCGGCGCACCCGAGATGAGCCAGCCTCCCGAGCAACGTCCCGTCACACCGGCGACCGACGTCTACTCCCTCGCCATGGTCGCCATCACCGGGCTCAAGGGTCAGCCCGACCCCGCGCTCGCCGGGCAACTCAAGAACAAGAAGCTCTCGGCCGCGCTCACCAGCGCGCTCGACCCCAACCCCCACACGCGACCCGCCACGTTCGACCAGATCCTGTCTGCCATGGATGGAGGCGACAGCGGCGCGGGCATTCAGCCCAAGCAGATCGCTCTGTTCGCCGTGGCCGCCGTGGTGATCCTGGGCACCGCGCTCGTCTTCCTGCTCCCTGGCGAGCAGCAGGCCCGAGTCATCGAAGACCCGAACGCCGCGCTCGCCGCGGCCGTGAGCGCCGAAAAGAAGGCCGACCCTCCCGGCCCCGTCGACGAAGACCCCAGAGTCACCGTCGAGACCACCTTCTCCTACAACCCCGCGGCGGCGAACGTCGTCGTCATCGAGACCCCGGAGAAGATCGCCGTCAACCACGACGGCGCCAACGCCCTCGTCGGTGAGGCACGCAAGAACTACGAGAGCGCCAACAAGTACCGCAGCGAAGACGCCAGAGAGATGCGCCGCGAGGCCTTCGAGCAGCTCGCCCGCGCCATCCGCTTGCGCGGCGGAAAGCCCGGCCCCAAGGAGGTCGTCCTCGCCCGCGAGTTCGCCGACGACGAGAAGATGCAGGAGGTCCGCGCCGCGATCCTTCGCGACGTCGAGGACTACATCAACAACGGCGACCTGAGCGCGGTCGCGCTCAACTACAAGAAGCTCCAGAAGATCGATGCCGCCGCCAACGACGACGAGTTCTTCGTCGGCAACACCAAGGCGCGGGTCACCAAGATCACCCCCGTCAACCCCTCTGATGAGGTCAAGGAAACGCCATGAGGACACACGCACTGCACATCACACTCGCCGCTTCCATTCTCGGCCTCGCCGCGTGCGGCGGAGGTGAGGCGCAACGCACGATGCCCTCCGCCTTCACCTTCCCAGTCACCATCGACGTCAACGTCACCGAGGAAGGAGGCACAAAAGCCGGGCTCGCACGCGTCCCCGTGAAGGTCGACGACAAGGTCATCGGCTACACGGACAAGGAAGGGCAGTTCCGCGCCTACATCACCGAAAAGCCGGGCACTGAGGTCACCCTCTCGCTCGGAGAACTCAACGGCTGGTCCATCGAGAGCGGAAACGGCACGAACACCCTTCGCGTCAAGAAGGGCGTCGACGGCAAGCCCAACCCCTTGCCCCTCGCGCTCTCCGCCTCCGCCACGAACATCGAGCTCGAGTACCTCGTGTGGATCAAGCTCGCGTGCCCCGAAGGCCAGATCGACGCCAATGTCTGCACAGGCATCCCCGTCACACTCGATGGCACCGAGGTCGCCCGCACCGGCGCCGATGGCCGCGCCCACTTCTCCTCCCGCGCGCCCACCAACACACAACACGTCGTCGCCCTCGAGACCCCCAAGTTCGACAGCGACGACGAAGAGCCCGCGATCATCAAGCCTGCGAACCCGAGCTACACCATCAAGCTCGCGGAAGGCTCCGAGGTCTTCGTCCTCGAGCAGACGCTCGTCGACGCCGTCGCACTCGCCAGTGATGAAGAAGGCGGTAAGAAGACCAAGCGGCGCAAGCCCAAGAAGAGCACCAAGAAAAGGGTCAAGAAGAAGGTTAAGAAGGTCAAGAAGGTCAAGAAAGACACGCCCAAGAAGGACAAGCCCAAGAAGGACGAACCGATCAGCATCTTCGACTGATCCTCTCCACACCCCGAACACACCTCGCGGCGTGGGACCCCCAGCGGGTCCCACGCCGCGTTCGCTTTGCGGTATCACATCCTCCATGCTAAGGACCGCAGGGCGATCGCGGGCCCGCCCCGCACTCTCGCTCATGCCAGGAATGAGGCCCCGAACCAAGCCGTTCTCCAAGCGCGCGCGCGGCTAAACTTCGAAGCGAGGCTCCCAAATGCAAGACACGCACGAATACCTCGACGACCAGGACCTCGACACTCGACCCCTCGAGGACTACGTCGAGCCCGAGGTCTCCGGTATGCACCCCGGTTGGATCCTCGTGATCCTCGCGGCCGTGGGTGTCGTCTGCTTCATGCTCATGGATGGCCTGAAGTCCGAGACCTATTACTACGAGGTCCACAACGCCGTCGCCCAGGGGCCCGACCTCGTCGGTCAGAAGGTCCGCATCAAGGGCGTCGTCGAAGACGGCTCGATCATCGGTGAGGACGGCAAGCTCGGTCGCAAGTTCGCGATCTCCGAGCGAGGCAAGTCCCTCCGCGTCACCTACGATCGCGCGCTCCCCGACACCTTCGAGGAGGGCGTCGAGGTCGTCGCGCTCGGGACCGTCGACGCCGACTACGTCCTCGTCGCCGACGAGGTCCTGGTCAAGTGCCCCAGCCGCTATGAAGGCGGCGCACCAACCGGTGATCCTGGCTCGCAAGGCCCCACCGTCGAGTAGAACACTGACACGCGAGCGCCCCGCTCTCCCATCACCGCGCACGTGAGACCCCAGACATGTCCAACGTCGGAACCTTCGCGCTCTACTTCGCGCTCTACACCTGCATCATCGGCGCCGCGATAAGCTTCGTCGCCGGGCGGTGGGGACAACAACGCTTCGTCCGCGCGAGCAGGTTCGCCGCCTACGCAGCCTTCGGCTCCGTCGGCCTGGCCTCGTCCGTGCTCATGCACGCGTTGATCACCCACGACTTCAGCATCCAGTACGTCGCGAAGTTCTCCGACAAGACGATGCCGCTCTTCTACCTCATCGGCTCCTTCTGGGGCGGTCAGGCGGGCAGCCTCCTCTTCTGGACGAGCGTCGTCGCCTCGACCACCGCGGCCTGCGTCTACGTCAACCGGCGCTCTTATCAAGACTTCATGCCGTGGGTCATCGCCATCTGCCTGACCATCATGGCGGGTCTGCTTTGCATCCTGTGCTTCGGCTCGAACCCCTTCGAGATCTACCAGGTCATCGACGACCCCACGAAGGGACAGGGGCTCAACCCCCTACTCCAGACCCCCAAGATGGTCATGCACCCCCCGAGCCTGCTCGCAGGGCTCGCCACGATGACCATCCCCTACGCGTTCGCCATGGCCGCGCTCATCACGGGTAACTTCTCGAACGCCTGGGTCAAGGCCTCGCGCAAGTGGATCATCATCCCCTGGTTCTTCCTCTCCATCGGGAACATGCTCGGCGGCATGTGGGCCTACGAAGAGCTCGGCTGGGGCGGATACTGGGCCTGGGACCCCGTCGAGAACGCCGCCTTCTTCCCTTGGCTCATGACCACCGCGCTCATCCACTCCATCATGATCCAGGAGCGCCGCGGCATGCTCCGGCGCTGGAACATCGCGCTCATGATCTCGAGCTTCGCGCTCACCATCTTCGGCACCTACATCACGCGCAGCGGCCTCATCCAGTCCGTCCACTCGTTCGCACAGTCCGAGATCGGCGACTACTTCCTCGTCCTCCTCGTCGTCGTGGTCGTCGTCTCGCTCGCCTGCTTCGCGTGGCGCTGGAAGGACCTCGGCGTCCGCAAGCGACTCGACAGCCCCGCGAGCCGCGAAGCCGCCTTCATCTTCAACAACTGGATGCTCGTCACGATGACCGTCGTGGTCCTCTTCGGGACCATGTGGCCCAAGGTCAAGGAAGGCCTCTTCGGTGACGAGGTCTCCATCGGACCGCCTTGGTTCAACCGATGGATGGTCCCCCTCGGGATCCTCCTGCTGCTCATCATGGGCGTCGGCACCATCATCCCATGGCGCCGCACCACGCGCGCCGCGTTCAAGTCTCAGTTCCTCAAGCCCACCGTCGCGGCGCTCGCCATCGGCCCCGCGCTCGTCGCCGCCTACTGGTACGGCCGCGGCGCCGCGCTCGGCGTCACGCCGTCGCCCCTGGACGCCACCTACGCCACCCTCACCGTCACCTGTCTCTTATACACATCTCCGAGCCCACGAGACAGGCAGAAATCTCG
>CAJXPN010000176.1 GCA_913058025.1 uncultured Myxococcales bacterium
GTCGAGAGCGTGGTCCCTCAGCGTCGCGAGCGCGCCCGAGTCCCTCGGGTTCAGCTCGGCGTCGAGGTCGAGCTCGCCGCGGGGGTCGGGGCGGGCGATGGGCGTGGACTCGAGGAGCGCGTCGAGCGCGGCGGGGTCGCTCAGATCGATCCCGTCCAGAGATGCGGCGTGCCAGGAGCGCTCGGCGACGCGCGGGTCGACGCGCGTTCTGGGTTTTCGGACTCACGTGCGACTCGATGTGTGGGGTCGTGGACGATGTATTGGAGTATCCTCTACATCGGACTAAATGGTAGTACGGTGAGAACGTCTATGCCTCAAGGAGTATGCATGCATGAGCTGGTGCTCATCGACGATGAGGAGCTCATCGTCGCTTCCATCAAGAGAATACTGAGGCGTTCGCACACAGTCACTGCCTTCACGAGCTCGAGCGTGGCGCTCGAGCATCTGCTCCAGCGGAGTGAGGCACCAGACCTGGTCCTGTGTGATCTGTCGATGCCCGAGATCACGGGGATCGAGCTGTACGACAGCGTCTTGCTCGAGAACCCCGCGCTGGCGCGTTCGTTCGCCTTCATGAGCGGAGGCGGCGGCCTCGCGCAAGAGAACGTGTTCCTCGCGGATAAGCGAGAGCGCTACATTCAGAAGCCGTTCAACGTCAACGAGCTGCGTGACTTCGTCGCCAGGACGATGACGTGAACGCGTGGCCACCGCTCGGGTCGGTCTCACTGCACGAAGACAAGGGGGCGTTCTACCGTGGCGAGGTGCGCACTGCGCCCGCGAGCGCGCCGTCGTCGAGGCTGTGTGCGCTGCTGCGTGGGTTGGCCCGTGACGAACTCGGTGGCCGCGGCCTCCGGGACGCGCACCTGCTCGGGAGCCAGGGCCTCTACGAGGCGCTGACGCGCGCGCGCGCCGCGGTGGCGAGCTCGGAGCAGGTGTGGGCCCACGCTGGGGACGTCGCCCGCGCGCTCGGCGCCAGGGACGACGCGTGGGTCCTCGATCAGCCGAGGCTGCGCGCGGTCGGCTCCGGGTTGTGGCGCGACCCTCGCGCCCGGCGCGCGTACATGACCCACCGCGACACCTGGTACGCAAGCCCGCGCGCTCAGGTCAACATCTGGATCCCGCTGCTCGACGTCGGGCCGACCGAGGGCTTCGCGGTGTACCCGGGTTGGTTCGACGCGCCGATCGAGAACGACTCCGGGTCGTTCGACTACGCGCGCTGGGCCGCTGCGGTCGGGTTCCAGTCGAGCGCCCCCGCCGAGGCGGAGGCGTTCCCCGAGTCGTCGGTGGTGCTCTCGCCGCGGCACGCGCGCAGGGTGAGGGCCAGGGCGGGCCAGGTGGTGGTGTTCTCGGGTGCGCACCTGCACGCGACGATGGGCCACGACAGCGGTAGGACCCGTTGGAGCGTGGACATGCGGCTCGTGTGCCTCGACGACGCGCGCGCGGGGCTCGGCGCCCCCGACCCGGACAACCTCAGCCGCGGTTCGACGCTCCCCGACTTCCTCCCGTTGGGGTCGTGCCGCTGAGCGCTGTTTCCAGCGCGCGCCTTCGGTGCTACACCTCGCCGCGCCGCTGATGACCCAGGCCGACGCAAGCAGGTGACCCCATGTCCAGAGTGCTCATCCTTCACACCGGCGGGACGCTGGCGATGCGCGGCGAGCCGCTCGAGCCCGACGCCTTCGCCAACGAGCTCACGGTCGTCGCGCCCGAGATCCTCAAGCTCGCCGACATCGACAGCCGCGTCGTCGCGAGCCTGGACTCGTCCGACGTCGGCCCCGAGCACTGGATCGAGCTGGCGCGAGAGGTCGAGTCCGCGCGCGGGAACTACGACGGCGTCGTCGTCGTCCACGGCACGGACACCATGTCGTACACGGCGTCGGCGCTCTCGTTCGCGCTCAAGGGGCTCGACATCCCGGTGGTGCTCACGGGCGCGCAGCGGCCGCTTGCTGCGGTCCGCACCGACGCGCGCCGCAACATCGTCGACGCCGTGGAGATGGCCACGCACGACGTCCCCGAGGTCGGCGTGTGCTTCGACGGGCTGCTCCTGAGAGGATGCCGCGCGACGAAGTCGAACTCGCTGGTGTACCGGGCGTTCGAGAGCCCGGGTTGCGCCCCGCTGGCTCGGCTCGGCGTCGACGTCAACCTCGCGCCGCACGTGCGGCGGCCGAACGGCCCGTTCGAGTGCGACCCGAGGTTCGACTCCTCCGTGCTGCTCGTGCAGGTCTTCCCTGGGATGGAGCCCTCGCTGCTCGAGAGGATGCTGGACCCGGACTCTGGCGTGCGCGGGGTCGTGCTCGTCGCGTTCGGTCTGGGCACTGTGCCGACGACGTTCCGCCCGCTCTCGCCGGTCATCAAGGCGGCGGCGGACGCCGGCGTCGAGGTGCTCGTCGTCTCGATCTCTGCGGGCGCGGTCAACATGGGCCTGTACAAGAACTCGCTCGCGTTGATGCACTCGGGCGCGGTCTCGGGCGGCTCGATGGGGGTGGAGGCCGCGTTGACCAAGCTGATGCACGCGCTCGCGGCGTACCCCGACGACCGCGCGGCGAGGCGCCGCTACCTCGAGTGGGACGTGGCCGGCGAGCTGTCCTGAACGCTGCTCTGAGGACCGTCTGAGCGCTACACTCGGAGCTTTCTGAAAGAGGATCAGGGTTTCGCGTCCGCCTCGCGCATGCGCGCCAGGCGGATCTGCTCGTCGATCGCCCGAAGGACGCGCGCGTTGTGCTCGTCGAAGCGACCGCGCGAGACGCGCGCCTTCAACTTCTCGAGCCGCGACGCGCCCACGCCGAGGTCCACGAGCGTGCGTAGCGCGGCCTCTCGCCCGAGCCAGTTGTAGCGGCTGTCGTCGACGAGCGACTCGAGCGCGCGCTCGACGCGCGCCCGGTCGACCCAGGGCGCGATCTCCTGGAGCTTCGGCGTGGCGACCCACTTCAGGCTGGAGAGCGTGTCCCAGGGGGGGAGGCGCTCGCTCCGAGGCTTGCGCTCGAGGCGCTCCATCGTCGCCTCGTAGGCGCGCTCGCTAGGGGCTGCGTGGGTCGCAGGGCGAGCCCACATCGCCATCAGCCCGGCGAAGCACGCGGGGTAGAGGTCGGGCTCGGGAGGAGGCGCCGAGGTCATCTTCTCGAGGAGCTCGAGGGAGGACGCTTCGCCGCGGCGCCCGAGCGCCTTGCAGGTCGACTTGCGGACGCTGAGTTCTTCCCCCGTGTCGCGCACGATCTCCTCGACCCTCGCCAGAGACGAGGGCTCTCCGAACGCCCAGCTCGACGCCAGCGACGCCGCGGCCTCGCGGCGCACCGCGCGGTGCGCGTGGCGGGAGAGCTCGATCAGCAGCGACGTGATCTCGGGGTCCTTGCCCGCGCTGGTGCGCAGCGCCCTCGCGATCCGGCCCAGCACGGCGGGGTTCTCCTCGCCGCGCGCGTGCTGCGCGAGCCTGCGCGTGGCCTCCGGGGCGTTCTGCGCGAGCGTGACGGCCCAGACGCGGGTCGCGGGGTGCTTTGCGGCGAGCAGCCTGTAGCCGATCGCCGCGCGCGCCGCGCCAGCGTCCTCGCCCAGCGCCTCCGGGTCGATCCGCGCCCGGCCGAGCACCACCCGCGCGGGGCAGCGCGCGTCCACGGCGAGCCCGTCCGTGAGGATCGGGCAGGCGGAGAGCTCGAGCGCCAGCGCCTCGTACTGAGCCGTGTTCACGAGCTCGCCGTTCTTGACGCGTTGGAGCCCCTCGACCGCGGGGTCGGGCGCGGCCTGGGTCGCTGTGTTGGCGGGCCGCGTGTGGGTCGGCTCAGGATCGGCGGGGCGGTCACACGCGAGCAGCGCGAGCGCCGCTGCGGCAGTCAGACAGAGAGTGCGCACCGTGCCTCCTTGGCGCGGGTTCGTTTCGGGCGCGAGGCCACGCCGCAGCATACACTAGACGAACCTTCGGCGTGACGCATCCGATCGCGCGGTCGCTCCGTGACAGCTTTCTCGACGCGGTCTCCGCGCCCCCTCTGGCTCGGGTATGCCAGGCGTCCTCGGACGTGCTCGCTTCGCAGTGGCTCTCGCCTCGGGCCAGCCGATGTGTTAAACGCGCTCGCCAGACCGCGCCCAAGGACGATCCGATGACGCTCGTAAGCATCCAGAACCTCTCGAAATACTTCGGCTCCCGCGCGCTCTTCGAGGACGCGAACCTCCAACTCGCCGCGGGCTCTCGCTACGGCGTGGTCGGCGCGAACGGCTCGGGCAAGTCCACGCTGCTCCGCGTCGTCGCTGGCGACGAGGAGGCCACGGGTGGCGAGGTCGCCATCCCCAAGCGCGTGCGCGTCGGCGTGCTCGAGCAGGATCACTTCCAGTACGAGCACGAGCGCATCATCGACGTCGTCATGATGGGCATCCCCGAGCTCTGGGAGGCGATGAGCGAGAAGGAGAAGATCCTCGAGAACGCCCACGAGTCCTTCGACTCCGAGCGCTACGCCGACCTCGAGGACATCGTCCTGCGCTTCGACGGCTACACCCTCGAGCCGCGCGCCGCCGAGGTCCTCGAGGGCCTGGGCATCCTGGACGTCCACCACAAGCTGCCCCTGTCCACGCTCTCGGGCGGCTTCAAGCTGCGCGTCCTGCTCGCGCAGCTCCTCACGGCCAACCCCGACGTGCTCCTGCTCGACGAGCCCACCAACCACCTCGACATCGCATCGATCAAGTGGCTCGAGTCCTTCCTCCAGAACTTCTCGGGCTGCGCCATGATCGTGAGCCACGATCGTCGCTTCCTCGACAACGTCTGCACCCACATCGTCGACGTCGACTACGAGCTGGTGACCCTCTACAAGGGCGACTACGAGACGTTCGAGCGCGAGAAGTTCGAGCTCCGCGAGCGCAAGGAGGCCGAGATCGCCCGCCGCGAGCAGGAGATCGCCGAACACAAGGCGTTCATCGACCGCTTCAAGGCCAAGGCGACCAAGGCCCGCCAGGCCAAGTCCAAGGCCAAGATGATGGAGCGCATCGAGATCGAGGTGCTCCCGACCTCGTCTCGTCGCTACCCGAAGTTCAAGTTCGCCCAGGTCAGGCCGAGCGGTAAGGAGGTCCTGCGCGCCAAGGGGATCCACAAGGCCTACGGCGACAAGGTCGTGCTCGACGGCGTCGGCCTCACCGTTGATCGAGGCGATCGCATCGCCATCATCGGCCCCAACGGCGTCGGCAAGTCCACGCTGCTCAAGATCCTGATGGGCGAGATCGAGCCCGACGCCGGCGAGCACGAGTGGGGCTACGAGACCCACCCCGGCTACTTCAGCCAGGGACACGACGTGATCCACGGCGCCGAGGAGCACTCGATCCACGACTGGCTCTGGAGCTTCTGCCCCAGCAAGACGACCGGCTTCGTGCGCGGCAAGCTCGCCGAGGTCCTCTTCTCCAAGGACGACGTCTTCAAGAAGATCGGCGCGCTCTCCGGCGGCGAGTCCGCGCGCGGCATCTTCGCCAAGCTCTCCATCGATCAGCCCAACGTGCTCGTGCTCGACGAGCCGACGAACCACCTCGACCTCGAGGGGATCGAGTCGCTCTCCAAGGGCCTCGCGGCCTACGACGGCACCATCATCTTCGTCTCCCACGACCGCTGGTTCGTCCGTCAGCTCGCCACGCGCATCTTCGAGATCACGCTGGACGGGTTCGACGACTTCCCCGGCAGCTACGACTCGTTCCTCGCCAAGGCCGGCCAGGACTACCTCGAGACCTGAGCGCGTCGTCGGGTTGGGAGGTGCCTCGGCGGCGCGCGGGGGTGTATGACTGTGGGACATACATCCCGTACATGCCCGAGGTGCCTGGTGAACCCTTTTGTCGTCGCGAAGTGGAGTGATCTCGAGGAGCGCGTGCCCGCGTACGCCCTCGTCTCCAACGTCGATCTCGTCGTCGTGCGCTTCGGCGACGAGGTCTCTGTCATGTACGGGCGGTGCCTCCACCGCGGCGCGCTCCTCTCGGACGGGTTCGTCGACGGGGACAACCTCATCTGCGGCCTGCATGGGTGGGACTACCGGATCCAGACCGGCGTGAGCGAGTACAACAACCATGAGGTGCTCGAGCGGTTCGACTCCTGGATCGAGGACGGGTCCGTCTTCGTCGACGCCGACGCCGTGGCCGCGTGGGAGGTCGTTCACCCGCAGCCCTACGACAGAGACGCCTACCAGGGGACCTACGCCGACGTGCACGGCGCCGAGGAGGAGCCCCACAACGCGATGATCCGAGAGTTCGCCACGAACGGGCTCGACAAGCTCGGCCACCACGGCGCGACCGGGTCGATGGGCGTGGCGCGCCAGCTCCTCCCGAGCTGGGACGACCTCCAGTTCGTCACCGCGCAGCTCGCTACGCGGCCGCTGCTCGACGGCGACCCCGTGGGCAGCGAGCTCGTGATCGGGCCGTCGGCCGCGCGGCCGCTCACCCTCGACATCCCCCTCTTCGTCTCCGACATGAGCTTCGGTTCGTTGTCTCGGGAGGCCAAGGTCGCGCTCGCCAAGGGCGCGCAGCAGGCCGGGACGGGCATCTGCTCGGGCGAGGGCGGGATGCTCCCCGAGGAGCAGGAGTCGAACGCGCGCTACTTCTACGAGCTCGCGTCCGGGCGCTTCGGGTTCTCCTGGGACAAGATCGAGAAGGTCCAGGCGTTCCACTTCAAGGGAGGGCAGGGCGCCAAGACCGGCACCGGGGGCCACCTGCCCGGGCACAAGGTCACCGAGGAGATCGCCAGGGTGCGCGGCCTCGAGCCCGGACAGTCCGCCATCTCCCCGGCGGCGTTCCCCGACCTTCTCACGCTCGACGACTTCAAGGCGTGCGCGAAGGAGGTCCGCGAGCGCTCGGGCGGCATCCCCGTCGGGTTCAAGCTCTCCGCCCAGCACATCGAGGCGGACCTGGACGCCGCGCTCGAGATCGGCGTCGACTACGTCATCCTCGACGGCCGTGGCGGCGGCACCGGCGCGGCCCCGCTCATCTTCCGCGACAACATCTCGGTGCCCACGATCCCGGCGCTGGCTCGCGCGCGGCGTCACCTCGACGCCGCAGGCTCCGACATCACGCTCATCATCACCGGCGGGCTGCGTACGCCCGCCGACTTCTGCAAGGCGCTCGCGCTGGGCGCCGACGGCGTCGCCGTGTCCAACGCCGCGCTCCAGGCCATCGGCTGTCTGGGCATGAGGGCGTGCAACTCGAACAACTGCCCGGTCGGCATCGCCACCCAGAAGGAGGACCTGCGCGCTCGCCTCATCGTCGACGAGTCCGCGCGCCGCCTCGCCCGCTTCTTCGAGGCCACCACCGAGCTCATGAAGGTCCTCGCCCGCGCCTGCGGCCACGACCACCTCTCGAAGTTCACCGCCCACGACCTCACGACCTTCGACGACACGATGGCTCGCCTCACCGGCGTCGCCCACGGCGGCACCGGCTTGCCGGTCTTCTGAGCGTGGTGGGGTGCAACGCTCGCTTGGCGGTCGCCCGACTGACGTCGGGCTCCGCGTCTCCCGCCGGGAGACTGGTCACAGAGCTGAAATCGTGGCTTTGGGTTCGCGGGTGGGGAGAGGGCTGGGGGTGGAACTGCGACACGGTCCCCCAGGCGCCGCTCGCTCCCGCTCACTTGCCGGTCCCCTCGCAGGGACCTCAGCTGCATCACCGCCCGATTGTGGCTGGTGGCTC
>CAJXPN010000177.1 GCA_913058025.1 uncultured Myxococcales bacterium
CCATGATCCCAGCTCCGTTACCCAGCTCCCCAGCGGGGAGCGCCAAGCACCGAAGGTGCGGCGGCGGGGAGGGCAGCCGCGTTGGTGCCTCCAACCGCCAGACACACGCACACCAAATCCCATGATCCCAGCTCCGTTACCCAGCTCCCCAGCGGGGAGCGCCAAGCACCGAAGCTGCGGCGGCGGGGAAGGCAGCCGCGTTGGTGCTCCTACACGTAAAAGACGCGCCAACCACCCCACCAAGAACAGCCGCCGTGTCCGGAGCTCACCGCGCGAAGCGCGGAGCTTCTGCCCCGAAACGACCGCTCCGCCTCACTCAGTGCGCCTTGATCTCGGGCTCGGCCTTGTAGGACTCGGTGACGAGCATGTTCATGCTCAGCTCCTGGGGGTCGTTGTCCCAGCGGTTCTCCAGACGGAGCACACCGCGGGGGCAGACCTCGGCGCACAGGCCGCAGCCGACGCAGCTCGCGCGGACGAAGCTCTGGTTGTTCTGGGCGTAGGCGCGCACGTCGATCCCCATCTCACAGTACTTCGAGCAGAGCCCGCAGGAGATGCACATGTTCTTCTTCACGGTGATGCGGTAGCGGCCGAACTTCTGGACGAGCCCCAGGATCGCCGCGAGCGGGCAGAAGAAGCGGCACCAGACGCGCGTGCCGCCCAGGGGGTAGAGCGCCGTGCCGATGGCGCCCGAGAGCAGCGCGACCACGATGAACCCGTAGAAGAACTTCAGGATCTTGGCCGCCTGGCCGAGCTGGGGGTACTGGTCCCCGGCCATCGAGGACAGGCCGAGGATGCCGGTCGTGGCGATCGCGAGCACGAGGACCGAGTGGATCGAGAACTTCTCGAAGCTCCACGCCGCCTGAGACTTGTTCGACAAATGCCTCCAGCCGTCGCCGTAGGTGTTCGCGAGCCCGCCGCAGCCGCACACCCACGCGCAGTACCAACGCTTTCCGAAGAACACGCCCATGAGCGGGACGAAGAGCAGGGCGCCCAGGACGCTGTAGAGCATCAGGTAGAGCGGCATCCCGGAGAGCTTGTCCGGCCACATGTACTCGACCTTGAGCGGCCAGAAGTAGCTGAAGTAGTAGCCCCCCGAGTAGTGCAGCGAGCTGGTCTGCTCGGACGAGGCCATGATCATGGGCAGCGAGAACGCGAAGAGCACCTGCACGCAGATGATCGCGACCATCCTGATGACCTGGTAGCGGTTGTGGCTGTACTTCCGGCTCGCCACGATCCCGCCCACCGTGATCGCGAGCGTGTAGATCATCCCGTAGAGGGTCCACTTGTTCCAGATCGGGTCCCAGCCCTGGGACGTGCGCTCCCCGCCCAGGTTACGCATGAACTTCTCGAAGATGTTCAGGTCGTTGCCCAGCGCGTAGAGGCTCGTCTGGGTCTCCTTGGACGCGCCCATCACCTGCCCGAACTCCCCCAGCTTGTCCGGGAAGTAGAGGAAGAAATAGAACGTGGCCATCGCCAGGAACACCGCCCACGCGGTCACGCCGCGGTGGGTGATGTCGTGCTTGAGCCAACCCCATTTACCCTTCTGTCTCATCTGTCGCTCCTCGCTCTATTCATGACGCCGCGGGGCGTGTCGTTCGTTTGATTCGTCGTGACGGCCTCGGCCGCCGGGCGCTCACGCCTTCTGTGGGTCCGCCTCGACGAGCTCCGAGAGCTTCACTCGCCCGAACTCCACGTCGAACTGAGGCTCGCCGAGGTGCTCGAGCACCCAGTCCTTGGCGCGACGCTCCAGGATCCAGCGCTCCAGGATGCGGTGGTTCCAACGCGACCCGAGCATGTTGAACCCGATCACGCGGTCGCCCTCGCCGGGCATGTACGTGACGTTGATCGAGAGCTCCTTGCTGGGGTGGCGCGCGTAATGCGCCTGGGCGCCCTCGGGGGTCCGCGTGACGTCTCCGACGGTGGTGTACTCGATCTCGAAGAACTTCGAGGAGTTGTAGAACAGCGGGGCCTCGTAGCGGACCTCGTCGCCCATCATCGCCTGCGCGGCGAGCCGGCCGTGGCGCTTGGCCGAGTACCAGATCGTCTCGACGAGCGGGCGCTCGGCGCCCACGTCCATCTGGAGGCAGTCGCCCGCCGCCCAGACTCCCTCGAGTGAGGTCTTGAAGCCTCGATCCACGCAGATGCTGCGCCCGATCTCGGGCGGCGTCTTGACCGACTTGAGCCAGTCGACCTGCGCGACCACGCCGATGCACAGGCCGAGCATCTGGCAGGGGATCTCGTTGCCAAGGCTCGTGAGGACCCCCCGCACGCGGCCGCCGTCGTCGACGAGGATCTCGTCGATCTCCTCGGCGAGCCGGAGGTCCGCGCCGTGGTGGCGCATGTGGGTGGCCGCCATCGTCCCCTCGGCGGGCATCAGCGCCACGGGCCAGTAGGTCTCCTCGCGCACGAGGAAGGTCGTGGTGACCTTGTGGTGGAGCAGGCTCTCCACGAGCTCGATCCCGATCAGGCCGCCGCCCACCACGACCGCCTGCTCCGTCGACCACGTGAGCCGCTCGCACGCCTCGAGGTCCTGCATGCTCACGAAGTTGACGACCCCCTCCTTGACCGCGTCGAGCCCCTTGAATGGGACCTTCCTGGGGGTCGAGCCCACCGCGAGCAGCAGCTTGTCGAACGCGAGCGCGCCGCCTGCCTTGAGCGTGATCTCGCCAGCGTCGGCGTCCAGGTCCACGACCTCGTCGTGGACGAGCTCGATGGACTGCTTCGCCCACGAGCCGCGCTCGTAGGGCTCCAGGTCCTTGCGGTCCATCATGTCCATGTAGGCGTACATGAGCGCGGTCCGTGAGAAGAAGAACTCGGTCTCCTTGCTCACGATCGTCACGCGCGCCTCATTGTGGGCGTAGCGCTCACGGATCGTGAGCGCGGCCTCGACTCCGGCGACGCCGTTGCCGATGATCACGTAGTGGGTTTGGTCTGTCTTCATGGGTGCTGGGGCTGAGAGGTTGGGAGTGCGCAGACACATCGAGGCACGCCGGACGCTTCGGGGTCCGAAGGTGTCCGCGGTCATACGCCAGGTGGGTGCGTGTTGTTGGGCTGATAATGCGGGAGCGAGCGAGTGGTTTCAACGCTCCAGGGCATCTGCTCTTGCAGTTTGACACATCAGAAGTCGACCTCCTAACATGCCGCCGCGAAACGTTCATGATTGTGTTACGGTCGTCCGCATGTGTGGCGACCCCGGACGTCATCGTCCTTCGAGGGCACATCGCCCCAATCATTCGAACCTCGACCACGCTCACTCGGAGAGTACACCGTATGAAATCCACCACCACTCGCGCGCTCGTCTTGGCTGCGCTCTCCGCGTCGCTCACGATCTCGGCGTGTAAGAAGGATACCCCCGAGGAGACCGACACCCCGGCGACCAACGGCTCCACGACTACGGCCCCGGCCGAGACGACCGCCAAGACGAACAACGACACGCCCGAGCCGGTCGCCGTCGACGAGACGATGTTCATCAAGGCCTACTTCGAGGTCACCTGCGTCCAGACCCGCCTCGACGACCCCGGCAAGATCAAGGAGATCATCGCCGAGGTCATGCCGCGCTACGGGTTCGACGAGACCACGTACAAGGCCGCCGAGGCCGCCGTCGCCAAGAAGCCCAACATCGAGGCCGCGCTCAAGGCCAAGATGGAGGGCTGCGCGACCAAGGAGTACGCCGAGGGCCTGCTCACGGCCGGCGCCACGACCGCCGACGCCGCGACCGCCGACGCGGGCACCGCCGACGCGGGCGCCCCGGACGCCAAGGCCGAGGAGACGCCCAAGCCCAAGCCCAAGCCCAAGTTCGCCTCGTCCGTCACCCAGCGCAACATCAAGGGTTCCGGCGTCAGCAAGGGCATGCTCACCATCAAGAACCCCAAGAAGGACGTCCTCATCGGCGCCTTCAAGGGCGTCCGTGAGGGCCGCGCCTTCAACTTCTCGCTGAGCGGAAAGGTCGCCAGCAACGGCTCCTTCACCGTCTCCGGTAAGCAGGGCAGCAACAACGTCTCGATCACCGGTAAGCTCGGGAAGTCCAGCGCCACCGGTACCCTCAAGGGTTCCATCAACAAGCAGCCGGTGAGCCTCAAGGTCAACGCGAGGTGAGCCTCGCTCGCCTCGTAAGGGCGCAAAAGTTGTCGACTTGATGTCGATGCGTTAGAGTCCGAGCGGCGAGGTCGAGGAAACTCGACCTCGCCGCGCGCATATGATGCGCGCCTCACCGGTTGATCCTCCTTGAAGGTCACACGACATGTACATGTGCACGACCTGCGGCCGCACGTTCGATGAGAGCGGTGTAGACTGTGGGGGCGCTGATTGCGCCATCTTCGATATGGCTGGCGGCTTCGCCAGCGACTCGCCCGGACCCGAGGAAGAGGTCGAGGTCGCCGAGGCCTCAGCCCCGCTCGAGACGGACACGTCCGCGCCGGAGCCTGAGCCCGTCGCGGCCGAGGAACCCGAGCCCGAGCCCGAGCCCGTCGTGGCCATCGAGCCCGACCTCGATCCCGAGCCCGAGGTCGCCGACCTCCCGGCTCCGGTCGTCGACGACCTCCCCGCGCCGGTCGTCGACGACCTCCCCGCGCCGATCGACGTCCCCGACGAGCCCGAGTTCGTCGTCGCGTCGCCCGAGGCGTCCGACCTCTTCGACCTCGACGAGGCCCCGGTCCCCGTCGACGCCCCGACGTTGGACGACGGCATCTTCGCCGACGATGGCCTCGACCTCTCCAGCGCCGACGACGCCGCCTCGCTCCAGATCAGCGAGGGCATCGAGGATGTCCTGGAGGACCTGGGAGAAGAGACGGGCAACCACGCCGCGGTGCCGTTGGACATCTCCGACTCCATCCCGGACGACATCCCCGCGCCGGACCTCGGCCGGGTCGAGCACCCTCGACCCTCCAACGATGGCGGCAGCAAGACTGGCATCATCGTGGGGGTCCTCGTCCTCCTGCTCATCGCAGGCGGTGCGGGCTGGTACTTCACCATGGGCCCCGGCGCCGCACCTGCAGACCCTGGAGTCGGCAAGGTAGACGCCAAGGATCCCAAGAAGGGAGAGACTCCCAAGAAGGATCCCAAGGCAGACACGCCAACCGGGGCAGACAACAACGCCAACTCCAACGTCGCCGCGGGCACCAACGGCGCCGACGCTGGGGAGACCAACTCTGGCGCGAAGGCCGCAGGCACAAACGGGACCAACGCCGCCGGCGCTCCGGATGGTGAGAACGGCTCGGGCAGCGATGCTGTGAAGACGGACCCGCCCAAGACGGACCCTCCCAAGAAAGACCCGCCCAAGGGGAGCGATCTCGACAACGAGCTCGAGAACCTGCTGAACGATTGAGTTCAGTGAAGCGGTCGACATGAATAGAGGCGCGCTCCCTTCGGGAGCGCGCCTCTCCTCGTTTTCGCCTGGATTCAGTGGTCGGACTCGAGCAACTCCACGTTCGTGCGCGTGCGCTGAGCCGCGGCGTCGCTCTCGAGCCACTCCGTGATGATGCGCAGTTTCTTGAGCGCGCCTGGCATCAGGCTCGCGTACGCGAGCCTGTAGAGCGCGTACGCGGGCCTCCCCTGGAACGCGATGCCCTTGATGGATACTGCAGCTTGAGGGCGACCGAGCGTGATCAGGTCACCCTGGTAGGTGTAGCGCCAGGGTGACTGCGTGCGGCCGGAGAGGCTCGCGATGAGGTTGTTCGCCGCGTGAGGGCCTTGCTGGGTCGCGACCTGGGCGGTCTGCGGGACGTCCTCGGGTGGCGAGCAGGCGTCACCGGCTGCGAAGACGCCCTCGATCCCCGAGAGCTGGAGGCTCACGTCGACGTCGAGCCTGCCGTCGTCGACGGTGGGCAGCCCGCTGTCGCTCAGGAACGAGGGTGCCTTGATGCCTGCGCACCAGAAGAGCGTGTCTGCCTTGATCTCCTCGCCGTCATCGAGCGTGACGGTGTGGGCGTCTCTACCCATGACGCTACGCCCCAGGCGCAGCTCGACCCCCACGCGCTGGAGGTGCTCCGCGGCGAGCTCACGCAGCGACTCGGGGAGCGCCCCGAGGAGCTCGGGGCGAGGCTCGACGAGGATGAAGCGCATGGGCGCGTTGGTCGTGGCGAGCACGCCCTCGACGAGTGAGGCGCGGAGCTCGGCGAGCAGCTCGACGCCGGTCGGGCCGCCGCCGGCGAACACGAACGTGAGCACGCGCGCGCGCTCCTCGGCGTCGGTCATCGCGCTCGCCTTTGCGAGCGCCTCCTCGACGTGCGCGCGGATGGCGAGCGCGTCCGAGGCGCTCTTGCACGTGATCGAGTGCTCGGCCCACTCGTCGTTTCCGTACCAGTGGACCTCGGCGCCGGGGGCGAGCATGAGGTAGTCGAAGGGGATCTCCTGCGCTGCGCCGCGGAGGACGCGGCGGTCGAGGTCGATGCCCTCGACGCGCTCACGTACGAAGCGGGTGTGTTCGCCGAGCTGCTCGTTGAGGGGGAACGTGATCGATGCGAGGTCGAGCTCGCCGTTCGCCACGTTGGGGATCAGCGGGGTGAACACGAACCTCGGGTCGTCGGCGACCACGGTGAGTTCGACTCGGCGGCGGCCCGCGAGCGCCTTCTCGAGCGCCTGGGTCGCGTGAAAGCCCCCGAACCCTGCGCCAAGTACGACGATTCTTCGCATCTCAACCTCCTCGGACGCCACGTGTGGGCGCCTAACGTATGAACGCGCGTCTTATCGCAACGCCGAGTGGCGTGTCCACACGCGCGCCGAGTGGTGGGATGCGAGGGTCGACCCGAGGTGTGCAGTCGGCCAGCGAGGGGCTGTGGACAAGTCTGTGGTTCGTCTCTACATGTTGTGGTTTTTATCTCTCGCCATACCACATGTGGTATCCGTGTCCGCCTGTGGCGAGCGCGGCCCGAGGCGTGGTAGAAGCGCCAGCTCGTGGCTTTACGAGGAGGAGCGAGTGAGACGGGAGCGTGAGGCACTGAAGGGGGCGCAGCGTTGGGTGGTCAAGGTCGGGAGCAACGTGTTGCTTCGGGACGACTGGCGCCTGGATCGGCTCATGTTCGCGGGGCTCGTGAGGGGCCTGGATGCGTTGGTGTCGCAGGGCGCGGAGGTGACGCTCGTGAGCTCGGGCGCGGTCGCGCTCGGGCGCCAGGCCGTGGGGCGCAGGGATCGACCGCGTGACGTCGCGACGCTCCAGGCGCTCGCGGCGTTGGGTCAGTCTCGCCTGATCCGCCTCTACGAGGAGGAGCTCGGACATTACGACAGGAAGGCCGCGCAGCTGCTCTTCTCACGCGCGGACCTCGACGATCGAGCGAGGTACCTGAACGCGCGGAGCGCTCTCGAGGCGTTGCGCGAGTTTGGCGCGATCCCCGTGGTCAACGAGAACGACACGGTGGCGACCGAGGAGCTGAGGTTCGGTGACAACGACATGCTCGCGGCGATGACGTGTGGGTTGGTGGGGGCGCAGGTGCTCGTGTTGCTTAGCGACGTGGAGGGGATCTGCGAGCTGGAGGGAGAGGAGCGGCGCCTGGGGGAGCGGATCTCGAGCGTGGCGGTGGACGATCCGCACCTGGACGAGATCGCGGGTGGTCCGTTGTCGGGGGTCGGCACTGGGGCTGTCTCTTATACACATCTCCGAGCCCACGAGACAGGCAGAAATCTC
>CAJXPN010000178.1 GCA_913058025.1 uncultured Myxococcales bacterium
CGAGATTTCTGCCTGTCTCGTGGGCTCGGAGATGTGTATAAGAGACAGGTCTCGTTCTTGGTGTCTGAGGGGGTGGTGGGCATCGGGTGCTCCTGGGGAGGGTGCGCTCGGCGAGCATCGTACACCCGCGCGAGTGCGTCACGCATCCCCGCGCTGGGGCGTTGCGTTCTTGGGGCCCCGACCGCGGGCGTGTTACCTTTCGGTCGTAGGCCGGAAACGTTCAGCTCCCCCTCCCGTGAGGACGACTCATGAAGCAGCTCACCGACGCGACCTTCGAGCGCGAGGTCTTGCGCTCCGTTCGCCCCGTCGTGGTCGCCTTCCAGGCGCCCTGGTCCAACGCCTCGAGCGCGTGCGCGGGCTCACTCGAGCGCGTGTCTCAGGAGTACGAGGGTGAGGTGCCCACGTTCGCCCTCAACGTCGACGACGAGCCGATCGTCGTAGGGCACTACGAGCTGCGGCAGCTCCCGGCGCTCGCGCTCTACAGCGATGGTGCCGTCATCGCCACGCACGAGGGCATGATCTCGGAGGACGAGCTCCGCGCGATGTACGAGCGCGCGCTCTCCGAAGTCGGGTGAGGAAATCACACGGCGCGCGATGGGGTTGAACATCCGGTCGCGCCACGACGTCTCGACGTGGACACCCCTCGAAGGAGCGTGGGATGCGGACAGTCACATTCGCCAGCCTCATCATCGTATCTGGAGCGCTCACGGCGTGCACCACGACCGCGCCCGTCGCTGACGTGGCGCTCGTGGAGACCGCCGTCGGGGCGCTCGAGGTGCCTGACGTCGAGCCCATCCAGACGACCCGGCTCGCGCCCACGATCGCCCACGAGCTGCTCGCGCGCGAACACGAGATCATGGTCGAGGTGGGGGTCGAGGACGCTGACGCGTTGCACACGCAGTCGGTCGCCGCGCTCGACGCGTTCCTCGACGAGGCGACCGCCCGCGTGGACTCACTCCCCGAGGGGAGCCAGCCAGGGGACGTCTTCCACGCCATCCAGATGACCTTCTCGAGCCAGCGCTACGCGCTTCAGGTCCCGACGCTGTTGCTCACCGACGCGCTCACGACCGGGAACTACGACTGCGACACCGGCTCGCTGCTCTTCCTCTCGGTTGCCCAGCGCGCGGACCTCCCGCTCGAGCTCGTCGAGGTCCCGGAGCACAACTTCGTGCGGTGGTCCTCGGGCGCGGTGAGCCTGAACTGGGACATCAACGACGCGACCTCGTACACCGACGCTCGGTACATCGACGGCTGGTACGTCAAGCGCCACACCGAGCCGGACTCCGACCCGACCTACGGCGGCTACATGGTCCCGCACACCCGCGACCACATCGACGGTTACCACGACTTCCTGTTGGGCCTCTACGCGGCGCGCGCGGGGCGCCGCGGGCTCGAGGAGGAGCTGCTTCGGAGCTCGATCGCGCTTCGCCCCGGCGTGGGCAAGTCGCTCGCGGGGCTCGCGTGGCTCTACGCCTCGCACGAGGACTTCGCCGCCGAGGAGTACCAGAAGAAGGCCCTCGAGTATGGCCGCGCCGCCTACGATCGCCTCCCCGGCGACGAGTTCTTCCAGAAGGTCTACTCGTGCGCGCTGGCGACCAACGGCCTCTTCGCGGAGGCCGCCGAGTTCGAGCGCGCCCACGGCGCGAGCGAGTGGCGCCTCGAGCGCTACGCCGACAACAGAGACTGCCGCTGAGGCTCGCACCATGCGTGATCGACTCATCGAGGCGTTCCGGGGGATGCTCGCGGCGCCCCCGAGCGTCGAGCTCTTCTCCTCGTTGTGCGACGAGATCGACGGCCAGCCCGACCCGGACCCGGACGTGCTCGCGTACCTCCGCGGTCACCTCGGCCGCTGGCCTTCTTCCATGCGCCGGCGCGCGCCTGCTCGGTGGGCCGCGCGCATCGCCGTGGGCGAGCCCATGCCCGCCGCCGTGTTGTGCGACGAGCTCGTGTTCGAGGACGCCCGGTCGCTCGAGGTGCTCCCCGACGCGTGCGTTGGGGTCCGCCACCTGAGCCTGGCCTACTGTGAAGGGGTCGACCTCGCGCGCCTGGTTGGCTCCGCGCGCGCTCCGCGCACGCTGGACGTGCGCTACACCGGGATGACCGACGCGCAGTTCGCTTCGCTGATTCGTGGCCCGCGCCTCTCCGGCCTCACCGAGCTCCACGCCCAAGGCAACGCGCTCACCGCGGCCTCCGCCCACGCGCTCGCTGAGGTGACCCACATCGAGCGGCTGCGCCTCCTCGACCTGCGCCACAACGCCGTCGGTAGCTCGGGCGCGTATGCGCTCGCGAGCGCGTCGTGCCTCGGAGGGCTCGAGGTGCTCCGACTCCACGCAGAGGACGTCGACGGGGAAGGCGTCGCCGCGCTCGCTGCGTCCCGGGTGCTCCCTCGCCGCGTCACGTCGTGGTGGTCCGAGGTCACGCGGCTGCGCGAGCGCGGCGCGTGGGAGACAGCTTGATGAAGACACGAGAGGACATCCTCATCGGGCGCGCAGCGCGCCAGGACACGCTCACCGAGACCGAGCATGGCGAGCTGGGGTGCGCGCTGCGTGATTGGGCCGAGCGCGCGCGCCGAGGGACGCTCGACGCCGAGCGTCGCGGGCTCCTGGACAGAGCCGTCGGCCTCGTCTCACCGCACGCGCCCTCGGACATCGATCGTCTCGGGGTCTCCTACCACCCGGCCGCGGGTCACCCGATGGTCCGGGTCGTCGAGTCGAGCGCGCTCGATGGCGCGTTCGCGGCGCGCTGTGCCTTCGCGACGCCTGGTCTTCCCGAGCGCGTCCTCGTCTGGGTCGATCCAGCCGAGCTCCACTTCCGCACCTACGACCACATCCTCCCCCTCGACGACGTGCTGGACCGCGCGCCGCTCGACGTCGCGCTGTCAGGCGGCTTCGAGGAGGTCGCCGAGGGCGTCTGGGTCGGCGCCCTCGTGAGAGGCGGCGCGCTCGAGTCGGCGCTCCACGGGCTCGACGCGCTCGGGCTCTACGTCTCGCCGCTGCACGCCAGGGAGCGCGGCGGCGAGAGGTTCATCTTCCACTCCGGCGCGCTCGCGCGTGGTCTCACCGAGGTGGTCGAGGCGAACGCTCCGCAGGAGGTGCGCCGACTGCTCAGCCACGTGAACCCCGTGTTTCGGATGAACCGGTTCGCCCCAGGGGACGACGGGTTCTCTCCTCACCACGACACGCCGTACCGAGACGCCGCGCGGGCTCAGCACTCCCGCTACACCATGATCGTCTACATGACGGGAGGGGAGGGCGCGCCAGCGCTGGGGTTCGAGGGGCACGAGCTGCCCACGCTCGCCCCCATGACCTGCGTGATCTTCGACCAGAAGTTAAAGCATCACGCGAAGCCCTTCGTCGACGGCGACAAGGTCTTCATCCGCACCGAGCTCGTGCACGAGGACGGCGACGAGGTGGTGGAGGACCTCGCGCTCGCGTCGGCCTTCTCACGCGCGTGCTACTTGACCCACGAGAGCCTCGTGTTCCCCGAGCTCGAGGCGTACATGGGCGAGTGTTACGCGCGCGCCGCGCGCGTCCACTGGGAGGGCGCGGAGGCGCTACGGATCGCCTCCGAGACGCGACCCATGATCTTGAAGTGCTTTCGAGGTGTTTCGTTCCTCACGGACGGTCATGACGTGTGGTTCATGAGCGAAGACATGGGCTTGGAAGACGCCGCGGCGTTCGCGGTGTTGGACTTCTTCGACGTCGAGATCGACGGGAGGCGCTTCAAGACGTCGTGTGATGCGGAGGTCGTGGAGGCGCCGACAGGCGCCGCGCTCGCGGACTTCATCGCGTCCACGCTGAGCGCGCGTGCGCGGCCACAGGACCGCCCGTTCGGGCCGCCGCCGCTCGATGACATCTTGCCGCCCGGGGAGGACCCCGACTACGACATCTGCTGCCCGTCGCCCGAGTGCGACTGGAACGGCCCCGACACGCCGCCCTTCGAGCCCACGAGGTGCGAGGGCGTCATCGATGTCTACGAGTTCGCAGCGGGTCGCGTGCGCGCGCGCCTGGGTGAGGCGCCTGTCGTGTTGATGGGTCAGGAGGTGTGGTTGAACCCGTCGCGGTTCCTGGTGACCGAGAACCAGATCCACGTCCTGTCGGCGGATCGGCTCGAGCCGATCCACTTCGCCGCGATGAGCTGGTGTTGGCATGGCCACGAACGCAGCGACTACATCGTGACGGAGCTGAGCGTCACGACGCTCTCGCCGATGCTCCCGCCGATCCTCTGGCGCCGAGAGGGCGATCTTCTCCTGTTGAAGTGCGACTTCTTCCAGAACACGTGGCAGCGCTCGGGTCGGCCCAGCTCGTGTGGGAGAGGCCGGGTGTTCATCCCCCGCGTGGCCTCTCGGACCGACTCGGGCCGCGACGTCGAGTGGCGCGACGCGATGGGGCTGCACCCACACGACCCGTGGTGAGCCAGCCTGGCCAGGAGCGAGTTCGGCTCAGGTCGTCGCCTCAGATCAGGTTGCCGTCTTCTGGGACGCCGACCAGCACCCAACCGTCCTCGACCTTCGTGACGTAGCGCTTGACCTCGTAGCGGGGGTTCGTCAGGCACGCCCCGGTGGTGAAGTCGAAGCCCCAGGAGTGCCTCGGGCAGCGCACCACGCAGCCCGTCACGTCGCCCAGACCCAGGAATGCGCCCGCGTGCGGGCAGAAGTTCTGGATGCAGTGGATCTCGCCATCCTTCAAGAATAGCGCGAGCTTCTTGAGCCCGGCGCGGACGACGGAGCCTTCGCCTTCGGTGAGGTCGTCGAACTTGGCGACCTTGAAGAAGGTGTCCGAGCGTTCGAAGGGCAGGGGGTCGGTCATTGCGGTCCTCCTTCAGGCGTCGTGAGCGGGGTCCAGCGGCCCGCGTCGCGGATGTCGTACTTGGTCATGACGGCGCGCAGGGCGTGCGTGAGGTCGACGTCGAGCTGGTTCGCCAGCGTCACGACGACGAAGAGCACGTCGGCGAGCTCTTCGGCGATGGCCGCGTCGGCCTCGCTCGACTTCTTCTTCTTCTCACCGTGGGAGTGGTTGATGGCGCGCGCGAGCTCGCCGACCTCCTCGGTGAGCCTTGCGAGGTTGGAGAGAGGGTGCCAGTAGCCCTCCTCCCATTGGCTTATCCAGGCGTGCACGGCGGCTTGCGCGCCTGACAGCGTGAGGTCTTCGGTGGGGGAGTCGTTCATGTGTCCGGTCGGGCGCGAGGGAGTGGTCAATTCGTATACGCGCCTCCGAGCGCGCGTGAGCGCGTTGTCCACGGTCGAGGCGAGGGTGTCAAGGTCTACGCGGGGGGGCACGCGGCGCAATCCCTGGCCTCATGCTCGCGTCGCCGTTTGGGCTTGTGGCATGATGTCGCACATTCACGCCGTCGGTCGGCGTCGAGGTTGTCCTTTAGAGGTCTCAATGCGTAAGCAACTGTTTGAAATCGTTGTGTTCATGGTTGTCGTTTCGTGCGCCCCGGGGTGCGGGAGGACGGATCTGGCTGGCCGCGACGGCTCTGGCCCCTGGACCGAGGACACCGGCGGCGGCGGCTCCGACACCGGAGGAGGAGGGGCGGACGCTGGCGCGGACGCGGGGGAGGACGTGGGCGCCGACTCGGGCGCGCCCGACGTCGGCCCCATCGCGACGTGCCGAGACGAGGTGCAGAACGGCGACGAGACCGACGTGGACTGCGGCGGCGAGGACTGCGGCGCGTGCCGGGACAACGCCACATGCAACGACGGCGACGACTGCCTCAGCGGCGTGTGCATCGACGGCAGGTGCACGACCCCCGACGATCGCCTCGGGCTGGGTGAGCCGTGCGCGGAGAGCGAGGAGTGTGAGTCGGAGCTGTGTGGCTCGGAGGTCGGAGCGCAGCCCATCTGCACTGTGGCTTGTGGGCCCGGCGTGCGCTGCGGCGGCGGCCTGACGTGCTTCGACGAGCTCGGCGTCTGCGTGACCAACGACTTCTGCGAGTCGGCCGACGGCGTGGGCGATGGCCCGGGCTGCGACGGCTCGGTCTGCGACCAGTGCTCGGGCGACGCCTCGTGCGACCTCGGCGCCGACGGCGTCCGCCGCTGTGTGTGCGCCGACGGGTACGAGGGCGACGGCGTCACCTGCCGAGACGTCGACGAGTGCGCCGATCCACGATCCTGCCCGGTCGGGGCGACCTGCACCAACCGAGAGGGTGGCTTCGACTGCGCCTGCGCCGACGGCTTCCAGCGCGTCAACGACGCCTGCCAGGACATCGACGAGTGCGCCACCGGCGCCGACGACTGCCAGGACCCCGCCGTGTGCGACAACACCGCGGGCGGCTTCGTCTGTGAGTGCCCGCAGGGCTACACCGCGGACGGCCAGGGCTGCGCCGACGTCGACGAGTGCGCCGACCCCGCGCTCAACGGCTGCGATGAGAACGCGACCTGCACCAACTCCGACGGCGGCTTCGGCTGCGACTGCGACCTGGGTTACCAGGGCGACGGCGTCACCTGCGCCGACGTCAACGAGTGCGACGTCCCGAACGCGTGCCCCCCTGGGGACCGGTGCACCAACACCCCCGGTGGCTTCGCGTGCTCGTGCGAGCTCGGCTACGTCCTCCAGGGCGGCGCGTGCGTGGACGTCGACGAGTGCGCCGACGGCTCGGCCGGGTGCGACGTGAACGCGACCTGCTCGAACTCCGACGGAGGCTTCGACTGCGCATGCGACGCGGGCTTCCAGGGCGACGGGTTCACTTGCCAGCCCGACTCCCCCGGCCTCACGTGCGACAACCCGTTCGACCTCGGCCCAGTGCCCGCGAGCGTGAGCGGAGACACCAGCGACGCGACGAACGACTACGAGCGCCCCCAGGGCGCGTGCCCCAACGGCGCCAACCAGCGCAGGGGCGCGGGCTCGCGCGACGAGGCGTACAGCTTCACCCCGACGCAGACGGGCACGTACCGCGTGCGCGCGTCGACGGGGACGTTCGGCGCGTCGGTCTACCTGCTCAGCGACTGCGAGGACGCCTCGAGCACGTGCCTGGGCTCGGACACGTTCAACATCGAGTTCAGCTCCCAGCTCGACGCGGGCACGACCTACTACCTGGTGGTCGACGGGTTCGCCAACAACACCGACCAGTCGGGGGCGTACACGCTTGACGTCGACCTCGACGAGTGCACGACCACCCCTGGCATCTGCGGCGCGTCGGCGACCTGTGAGGACACCTACACCGGTTACGACTGCGAGTGCGCGGCCGGGTACGAGCTGGTCGGCGGCGTGTGCGTCGACATCGACGAGTGCGCCACCAACGTGGACAACTGCTCGACCAACGCGACGTGCACCGACAACGTCGGCGGCTTCGACTGCGCCTGTGACGCTGGTTACACCGGCGACGGCGCGATCTGCGACGACGTCGACGAGTGCACCGACGGCTCGGCCACGTGCGGCGCCAACGCGACCTGCTCGAACAACGACGGCGGCTTCGACTGCGCCTGTGACGCGGGGTACACCGGCGACGGCGCCACGTGCGCCGACGTCGACGAGTGCGCCGACGGCACCGACACATGCGACGCCAACGCGACCTGCTCGAACAACGACGGCGGCTTCGACTGCACCTGTGATGCCGGCTACGTCGGCGACGGCGCCACATGCGCCGACATCGACGAGTGCGCCGACGGCACCGA
>CAJXPN010000179.1 GCA_913058025.1 uncultured Myxococcales bacterium
AGAGTAGATCGTCGGCAGCGTCAGATGTGTATAAGAGACAGGTCCTTCTTCTTTCGCCAGCTCGTCGCGTCGAACTCGGCCGTGTGCTCGTGATCCTGGATGTCCTCCGCGTCCATCGACGGCACTGCGTCCATCTCGACGGTGTGGCGCGTCGTGCGCTTGGGCGCCCGCAGGTCGAGCTCGTCACGTTTGATGTTCACGGTCTCGTCGGAGGGGCCGCGCGCCTGGGCCAGGACGTCCTCACGGCGCACCGGCGCGTCCAACTCGGCGGTCTGGTAGAGGCCGTCCGAGCGGAGCGGGCGCGCCTGAGCTTGCGCGAGCCCGGAGGACTCGAAGAACGCGTCGAACTCCTCGTCCTCGGCGCCGGCACCCCACCGGACCATCACGCGGCGAGCGTCCTCGGTGGCGCGGACGTCCGCGGCCATCAGGCTACGGACCGCTCGCGCCAGCGCGCCCGCGTCGTGGGTCGACGCCCGCGACACCATGCTCGCCGCGATCGTCTGTGCCTTGGGCCACGGCTGAGCCCCGCGCATCAGCATCAGCATCATCCTGCCGATCGCGATCGTGTCCGCGCTCGTGGAGATCATCGCCGCGCGGCCTTCGCGCGCCGACGCGATGCGCGATGCGACGTGGCTTAGGCCGCCGAGCCAGATCCTGCCGCCCTCCCCCACCGTCAACGTGTCCATGCTCACCGCGCCGTGGCCCACGGCGCCCACGCAGCCGCTCGGCTCGAGCGCGTGCAGCGCGCTCAGCGCGCTCAACGCGCCGTGCGCGATCACGAGCGACTCGGGAGCGCCCATCGGCTCGCCCTGGGCGAGCAGCGCCCCGACGGTTCGCCCCGACAGCTCCTCCCAGCACACGTAGGACACGCCCTCGACGCGGTCCTCTCCGAAGTCCACCAGCGCAGGCGTCCCTGGATCACGCAGCGACTGGAGCAGCTCCGCGTGCGCGCGCGCCGCGGCCGGATCCCGCCAGAGGCAGATCTCACAGCGCCTGTCGAATTCGCTCGCCGTTCGGCTCGCCCCCCACACCTCGACCGCCTCGCCTCGGTCGAGCTTCTCGATGAGCGTGTAGCCGCCTACGCTTCGCATCTTGACTCGCTCCTGTGATGTCTTCGTCCAATTTACACGAGTGTCACGTTACGACGGAGCGTGACACTCGACAAGAACTACGGCGCGTGCGGCTCGTTGTTTGGGGAGCGGGTTGGGGGTGGAACTGCGACACGGTCCCCCAGCGGCCGTTCGCTCACGCTCACTCCGCGGTCCCCTCGCAGGGACCTCAGCTTCATCACCGCCCGATTGTGGCTGGTGGTTCGCGGGGTGGCTTCTTGAAGGCTCGTGGAGGGGCGATCGGCCCGGGATGGCACCCAGGAGGCGTTCTGCGGGCCTCGAGCCCGGCGTGGCTATTTACCTACTGCCTCTGAAACGTGCCCTACGATGCCCCTGGCGGCGCCCAGGTTCGACAGGAACTCCCACGCTCATCTGCGCCCAGCCGACCGGAGCGCCCACGCGAACCCCTCAACGCCTCGCGTCTTCCGGGGTGTCGACGTCCAGCAGGACCCCCTCGTCGTCGACCTCGACCAGGCACACCGACGCGTCGTCGCCCCTCACGACGCGTCGCGCGCCCTCGTCGCCCTGGAGCGCGCGCAGCGCGTCGAGGTGCCGGGCGCCGAACAGGACGGGGTGGCCTCGGCGTCCGTCGAACGTCGGCGCGGCGATCGTCTGGTCGCCCGAGAGCGCGCGGGCGAGCGCCGAGTAGATCTCGGGGCGTACGGCTGGCATGTCCCCGAGCGCGACGAACGCGCCCTCCGACCAGCCCGAGAGCGCGCGGGCGCCAGCGGCGAGCGATGCGCCCATGCCGTCGAGGTGCTCGGGGTTGTGGGTGAAGCGGAGGGGGAGGCCCGAGAGGGCGTCGCGGACGCGGGCTGGCTCGTGGCCGGTGACGACGACGACCTCGTCGACGACGCCGCTGGCCAGCGCCGCCAGCGCGGCGCGTCGCACGAGCGACGCGCCGTCGGCGTCTTCGATGAGCAGCTTGTTGACGGGACCCATGCGGCGAGAGGACCCCGCCGCGAGCAGGATCGCGCTCAGTCGGGGCACGGGGCGCCCGCGTCGACCCAGTCCTTGAAGGCGGCGACGAAGACGTCGTGCTTCAGGGGGGGCGTGGTGCGTCCGGCGCCCGGGTTCCAGCCCCAGAGCACGAGCGCGTCGTGGGAGACGTGCTCGAGGAGCTGCGCGAGCGACTTGTTGCCGTTGCGCGCGGGGTCCTTGAGCTGGGCGCAGAGCTGCGCGGGGGTGCGGCCCACGAACACCATGGGCGTGTCCTCGGGCGGGAGGTGCCAGTTGGGCGCTCCGGGGGGCGAACCCGCGGGCGCGCCGACGGCGTCCACGGCGTTCTTGTCGGAGTGGCACGTGGCGCACGCGAGGCCGTTCTTCTCGGACTCGCGCGTGATGTTCATCGCGTGGGGGACGCCCGCGTCGGTCTGGAGCGGGGCGTTCCCGGCCGGGTGGCAGTTGCTGCACCTGGGCGAGAGCAGGACCTGGTGCACGTCGCCGAAGGCCTTCTTGCCGCGCGCGACCTGGGCCGGCGATACCTGGACGGGCGGCGGCTCGACGGAGCCATGGACGATGCGCTCGCCGGCCTCGAGGGGATCGGAGTCGGGGTTCTCGGCGCGGGCGACCGAGGTCGTCACGAGCGCGGCGCATGCGAACAGCGCGGCGGTCCTGCCGACGAGGGTGATGGTTCGTCGCGTGGTCACTGGGCACCTCCTCGGTCGGCGAGAGCCTCGGTGAGCGCGGCCTGCATGGGCATACGGCGCAGGCGGACGCCGACGGCGTCGTGGATGGCGTTGGCGAGCGCGGGCGCGACGGGGGGGAGCCCTGGCTCACCTGCGCCGGTGGGCGCGGCGCTCGATTCGATGATGTAGACCTCGATCTCGGGCGCCTCGTTCATGCGAAGGAGCGGGAAGTCGTCGAAGTTCGACTGCTGAGGGAGGCCGTCCACGAACGTAATCTCCTGGAGGAGCGCGGCGGAGAGGCCGAAGTTGATGGCGCCCTCCATCTGGGCCTTCACGATGTCCGGGTTGATGACCATGCCGCAGTCGAACGCGCAGACGACGCGCTCGACCTCGATCTTCCCGTCGACGATGCGCACGTCCACGACCTGAGCGCAGTACGACGCGAACGAGTGGTGCACCGCGATCCCGCGTCCGACGCCCTCCGGCGTGGGCGTGCCCCAGTTGGCGCGCCTGGCGGCCTCCTCGAGCACGGCGAGCTCGCGCGGGTGGGTCGACCCGAGCAGCTCCTTGCGGAACTCGAAGGGGTCCTTCTCGGCGGCGTTGGCGAGCTCGTCGACGAAGCCTTCGGCGAAGAACCCGTTGAAAGAGTGCCCGACCGAGCGCCAGAACCCGACGGGGACGGGCACGTTGAGCTGGCTGTACTCCACGCGCGTGGTCTCGAACGCGTAGGGCATCTCGGAGAGGCCTTCGGTCGAGGTCGGGTCGGTCACGGTCCCGGTGTTGAACAGGCCGAGGGCGGTCCGTGACAGCATCGTCCTCGTGACGTCGGGGATCCAGTGGGGGAAGACCGTGCCGAACCAGTCGGACTGCCCGATGATCGACTGCGTGATCACGTGCGCGCTCACGCCGGCGACCTTGCCGTCCTCGTCGATGGCGGCCTCGAAGTGCGCGAGCGCCTGGGGGCGGAAGTAGTCGGTGCGCATGTCCTCTTCGCGCGACCAGATGATCTGGACGGGCTTCTTCAGCTTCATCGAGATCATCACGGCCTCGGCCGGGAAGTCGTGGCTGGCGCGGCGGCCGAAGCCGCCCCCCATGAGCGTCGTGTGTACGATCACGCGCTCCTTGGGCAGCTTCGTGAGCTGCTGGGCCACGGACTGGATGATCGTCGAGGACTGCGTCGGAGCCCAGAGCTCGATCTCGTCGCCCTTGTACCAGGCCACGCAGTTCTGAGGCTCCATCGTCGCGTGCGCGAGGAACGGCGCCTCGTAGGTCGCCTCGATCACGGTGACGTCCTCACGCGCGAGCGCCGCGGACACGTCGCCCTCGACGCGCACGGCCGAGCCGGGCTCGAACGAGCGCGCCTCCATCGCGAGCCTGAGCGCCTCGGAGTCGAAGCCGGCGAGCTTGCCGGCCTCCCACTCGATCTCGACGACCCCGGCGGCGCGGCGCGCCTGCCAGGTCTTCTCGGCGACGACGGCCACGCCGCGCTCGAACACGAAGATGTCGACGACGCCAGCCATCGCCCTGGCCTCCTCGGCGTCGATCGACACAGCGCGCCCGCCGGGGGACGGGGGGTGGAGGATCCACGCGCGGAGCATCCCTGGGATCTCGACGTCCATGCCGAAGACGGCCGTCCCGGTGGACTTCTGGGTCGCGTCGACGCGGCCCTTGGGCTTGCCTATGATCTTGAATTCGCTGGGCTTCTTTAGCCTGGGCTCCTTCGGGATCGGCTGCCTCGCCGCGTCCATGGCGAGCTCGGCGTAGGTCGCCTTCTTGCCGGTGGGGTGGAGGACGACGCCGTTCTCGACGGTGCACGAGCTCGCGGCCACGCCCCACCTCGCCGCGGCCGCCGCGACGAGCATCTCGCGCGCGGTCGCCGCGGCGGTGCGCAGCGGGATGAACGAAGTGCGCACCGAGTTCGAGCCACCCGTGACCTGCATCGCGCCGAACCTGGGGTCGGCGCCAGCGTGGAGCACGGTCAGCCGCTCGAGGTCGACCTCGAGCTCCTCGGCGACCATCATCGCGTGCGAGGTCATCACGCCCTGGCCCATCTCGGCCTTGTCGAGCGTGTAGATGATCTCGCCGTTCGGCTCGATCGTCAGGTACGCGTTGGGCGCGAACGCCCCCCGCTCCTCGGCGACCGACTCCATGAGCTTGGCCTGCGGGTTGGCGCAGCCAGTGAACGAGACGCCCACGACGAGCGCCCCGCTCGCGAGCGCGCTGACCTTGAGGAACTCTCTTCGCGACGTCTGGCTCGTGTCGTTCTTCTTCACTTGTCCCCCTCTGCGGCCATGAGCGCCGCGGCGCGTTTGATCGCGGCGCGGATGCGCGGGTAGGTCCCGCAGCGGCACAGGTTGGCCGACATCGCCGAGTCGATCTGATCGTCGGTCGGGTCCGGCGTCGCCTCCAGCAGCGCCACCGCGCTCATGATCTGGCCCGACTGGCAGTACCCGCACTGCGCGACGTTGTGCTCGATCCAGGCGCGCTGGACCACGTGGAGGCGGTCGCCGTCGGCGAGCCCCTCGATCGTGTCGATCCTCTTGCCCGCGACCGCGCCCGCCGGCAGCACGCAAGAGCGCCGCGCCTTCCCGTCCACGTGCACGGTGCACGCGCCGCAGAGCGCCTTGCCGCAGCTGAACTTCGTCCCCTTGAGTCCCAGCTCGTCTCGCAACACCCAGAGCACGGGGACGTCCTCCGGGACGTCGACCTCGCGCTCCTCGCCGTTCACGTTGATCTTCATCTTCTCTTCTCTCCGACTCGGGTGTCTCGAACGCTGCTTCCCCAGACTCTACCGGCACATGGCACGCGCGCAAACACCCGCGTCACGCCTCTGAGATGTCGCCGACGCCAGATCGGCGCGCGAGCTCCAGACCCCCTCGACCCGCGGACTCGCTCAAGGAGAGCGAGCCGAGCGCGCCGACGCGCTCGGCGATGCGGGACGCGGCCGCCGACGCCTCGCGCGCCAGCGCGTCGTCTCGGTCGGAGGCGTACGCCATCAACGCCCTCGCGCACGTGGCGTCTCCGAACGCCTCGAGCGCCTCGATCAGGTCGCCGTGGTGCGCGCCGGGCATGTCGAGCGCGCGCATCAGCAGGTCCCGGTCGCGCGGGTCCTGCGTGCGCATGAGCGCCGCGACCACGAGGCGCACCACCGGCTCGTCGCCCTCCTCGAGCAGCCCCGGCGCCGCGTCGCGCAGCGCCTCGAGGTCCTCCCCACACAACCTCTCGATGAGCAGCATGCGGAACGCCCCGCGCTCCTGCCCGAGCACCCGCTCGATCTCGGCGCTCACGTCCTCTCCGGCGCGCGACGCCTTCACCAGCGCGCTCGCGCGCACGTCGGGGGGGAGCCTCCGGTCCGAGAACGTGCGCTCCCTGAACGTGTTGGAGAGCGCGTCGAGCGCGTCCGAGCGCTCGCGCCCCTCGGACATCGTCACCGCCTGCTTGAGCAGGCCGTAGGCCTCGTCGGGGTCGAGCGCGCCGGGCATCGTGAGCGCCCACTGGATCTTGAGCTGGAGCGGCGCCCGCGGCGCGCCCTCGCTCAACGCCTCGATCTCTGCTCGCCCGCATCCAGCCTCTCGGAGCGCCTCCATCGCGAGCGCCCTCGCCCGCGGCGGCGCGTCCTCGTCGCCGACCAACCCGACGAGCGCCTGGACCATCGGCGGCCGCTCCGACTCGAGCGCCCTCGTGAGCGCCTCGAACGCCAGCGTCGCGTGGCCGCTCCAGTTCTGCGGGTCGAGCACGGGGTCGTCGCGCTGAGGCCCAGAGGTCAGCGTGAACCCGCCGTCGGGCTGGACCGACAACGTCCCAAGCTCCCTCCCGCGCGGAGGCGCGAGGTCCGCCAATCCCACCATCGCGTTCCGCAGCTCCTCATGGGCCAACGCCGCCCTCGCGGACCTGGAACCACAGCGGACCCTCACCGCCTGGGGCCACCCGTGTGACTCGATGCCTTCGTGGAACCCCCACTCGATGCAGAGCTCGTCGCCTGACGCGTCCTCCCCTCCCCTGCCTTCGACCTCGAGCGTCCACGTCCCCGACGCGAACTCCAGGCGCGCTCGCCGCCCCGAGATCTGTGAGACGTAGCCGCTCGCCTCGGGCTCCCAGCCGAACTTCGCGAGCTCCTCCCCCAGCGCGATCTTGCCCGTCCCCCCGAGCCGGTGGACCTCCAGCAGCGCGTCTTCGTTGTGGTGGGCGGCCGTGACGAGGAGCTGGTGTATGACGAAGCCGCCCGCGCATGCCATGCCTCCGATCCCCACCCCGTACGCCAGAAACATGATCAACGCCGACATCCGCCCTCATCTCCTCTACGCGAGGTCACGGTACACTATAGCCCCATGACCTCGCGGAGGAAACGCGGCGTCAGCTCGCAGCCCGGGGCAATCGCACTCCTCGTCGGGTAGAGGCTGCGGTTCGCGGGTGGGGAGCGTGCTGGGGGTGGGGTTGCAGCACGGTCCCCCAGCGGCCGCTCGCTCGCGCTCGCTCTCGCAGTCCCCTCACAGGGACTTCAGCTGCATCACCGCCCGATGGTGGCTGGTGGCTCACGGGGTGGCTTTTTGAAGGCTCGCGCAGGCTCCAAGGTCCGGCAGGAACTCCCACGCACATGCGCGCCCAGCCGACCGGAGCGCCCACGCGAACCCAACCCCATGATCCCAGCACGTTACAAAGTTCCCCAGCGGGGAACGCCGAGCCCGAAGGGCGGCGGCGGGGAGAGCAGCCGCGCCTCCTCCACCCTCCGACAAAGACCCGCGAACCCCAAACCAAGAACAGGCGCAAGTGAAGCTGAGGTCCCTGTGAGGGGACTGCGAGAGCGAGCGCGAGCGAGCGGCCGCTGGGGGACTGTGCTGCAACCCCACCCCCAGCCCTCTACCCATCCG
>CAJXPN010000180.1 GCA_913058025.1 uncultured Myxococcales bacterium
TTTCTGCCTGTCTCGTGGGCTCGGAGATGTGTATAAGAGACAGACACTCCCCGGTACGCGTCCTCGATCTCGGAGACCCGGACGTCGCCACCCCGACGCGACGCGAACACGATCGGCGTGCGCGCGAGCTCCACCGACACGATCCCCCACCCTCGCTCCTCATCGGTCAGCTCTCGCCCGATCACGGCCACGTCGAGCACCCGATCACGCAACGCGTGCAGCCCGCCCGCGCTCCCCAACGACGCCGGCACCCGGACGCTCGCGCCTCCGCCCTCCGCCCACTCCTCCCCGAGCGCCGCCATCAGCTCCAGCGCCGCACCCGTCCCGCCCACCATCAGCTCACCTCTTGGGCGCTCCGACCGCGCCACAGGGCGACACACTCCGGGGGCAGCGGCGTCGCGCTCGGGCGCACAACCAGCCATATTCAGCGCGCACACGCACGCGAGCAACCCCGCGGCGCGCGCCGCCCACCTGCCCTCACTCGACCCCGCTGCGGCCACGACGCTCACCTCCAGAACCCTCCTGCGCGAATGGTCACCGACCAGCAGCAGCATGTCCGAAGCCCTCGTGAAGATCACGAAAGAAGCTGGAATGAAACGACCCACGGCTCCGGTTGGTATGTGCGTGGCGGCCATGAGACGGGCTTACTTTTTTTTCCAAAAACCCAGCCCCCTCGATCTCTGTCACACACATTCGGAAAGAAGGCCCTTCACTCGAGAGAGAGTGAAGGGCCTTCTTCGTTCGAACGGCTCGCGCGCGCGCCGCGGATCGCCTAAGATCGTCGAGTGGTGGCCATGAACTGGGCTTACTTGTTGTTCACAAGGCCGGCCGGGTTCGATCCCCGGCGCACCGTGGTCGGAGGCTTCCAGCTCACTCGATTTCCACCACACCAAATGAAGAGAGACCCGGCCCACTCGAGTGGGCCGGGTCTCGCTCGTTCTGGCGTGCGTGACGCCCTCAGCTCGTGCGCGCGGACTTCATCAGCGCGCCCACGCGCTCGCTCGTCGTCGTCTCGTCGAACGCGACGTCGGCGAGCTCGGGGCTCGAGACGACCTCGCCCGAGAGGAGCTCGAGGATGTGGCCCGTGCGCAGGTTGTCCCAGGTCACCTCCGGGCCGCCCGCGCCCGGCAACGCGACCGTCGCGTCGAGGTAGCGCACCATCTTCAGCGCGTCCTCGGGGCCCGAGACGTTGCTCGCCCCCATCGCGACGTCGAGGTAGACGATCGACTGGGTCCGCGGGTGGTACGCCATCAGGTAGGCCGTGCGCGACGCGCTCTGGAGGACCATCGAGTGCTCGAGCGTCTCGGGGAGCCACTCGACGTTGGCGTTCGGGCTCTCTCGGCTCATCCAGCCCGCGCGGACCTTGCCCTCGTAGCCCGCGTAGGTGTCCGGCCCACGGTAGATGCGCGCCTCGATCACCAGCCACTCGAGGTTGGCGGGCATCACCTCGGTGTTGAGGTCGAGGTACTCCGCGTTCTTGGCGTTCCTTCCCGTGTTGTCGCCGGAGTACGCCATGTACTGCGCGGCGGCGTGCTGGGCGTTCCAGCCGACCTTGATGACCTCCAGGTCCTTCGTGATCGCGAACCCCGAGAGGTCGATGTCCGAGGGACCCTCCCAGTGGACGTACATGCGCAACGTCTGCTGCGCCTCGTAGCGCTCGACGGTGCCCACGGGCTTGGCGTCCAGCGCGAACGACGACGCGCGGTTGTTCACCGCGAGCGGCCGCAGGTAGAGCGCCGGGTCGATGAAGACCTTGCCGGTGAGCTCCGCGCTCACGTACGAACGCAGCCGCTCGAGCGCGACCGTCGTGATCTCGTCGACGACCTCCTTCGAGAGCGCCGCGTGCGCGTCGTAGGTCACGACCTCCGAGGCGCCCTGCCCCGCGAGCACCGCCGCGCGGCCCTTCTGCTCACCAGCGCGGTCGTAGAAGTGGTTGTAGATGTTGAGCAACTGGGCGAACCCAGGCTTGCACTCCATCCACGCGCGGAACGCCGGCGCGCCGAAGATCCGGACCATGTGGTCGAGCCGACGCATGAACGCGCCGGGGCGCGTCTTGAGCAGATCGAGGACCTCGGGGTCCGCGTTCTTGATCGCCAGCTCGACCTTGCCGTCGAAGGTGAGCAGGCTCTTGGGGTCGTTACGCAAACGCTGCGCGTAGCCCGCCAACACGGGGTAACGCTTCGTGTTCTTGGGGGACGTCGGGTGGAGCGTGAAGAGCAGCCGCAGCCACGGCTCACGGTAGCTCTTGAAGCTCTCCTCGAGGTCGCTCGGATCGCACGCCTCCAGCGCGCGCATCATGAGGCCGCGCAGGCGGCGGCTCGGGTTATTGAAGCGCGTCGACTCCTTGAGCCCCTCGTCCCCACCGCAATACGCGCAGTACGTGCGCAGCACGTCCGTGGCGTGGCGCGCAGGGAACGCCTCGAGCTCGGGGTCGTCCAGCATAAGCGACCCCACGAACGCCGCGGTCTCCTGGAAGCCGATGCGGCGGTGCTCGAACGACACCGTCCCGAAGAAGTGGCGCACGCAGAGCTTGTCGAAGGGCGAGAGCGGCTGCCGCGCCGCGAGCAGGTCCGTGTAGATCGAGTCCACCGCGTCGGGGCTCATGATCCCGATCGCCTTGAACGAGTCGGGCTCGTGCGAGAACTCGCGCTGGACGGCCTGGCCGCCCGCCTCGTCCCACACACCGGACTCCCGGTACGCGTCGATCGCGGCCTGCACGCCCTTGCCCTCGCCGCGCGCGATCACCCCCTCGGGGAAGTCGCGGTAGATCGGCTCGTAGCCGTCGTCGCCCACGATCTCACGCATCCCGCCGATGAGCTGGGCGTGGATCGCCGCGAGCTCGGCCAACGGCTGGGTCGACACCACCTCGAACGCGGCCTTGCCGAACACGTAGCCCATCTTCATGAGCTCGTGGTCGAGGCCCTGGGCGATCGCACGGTTGCTCTCGCCGCCAGGGGCGAGCGCGAGCGCGCGCGACTTGGTCAGAGTGATGAAGTGGATCATACCGTCGGGCTCCGTGGGAAACATAATGGGCGAATCAAGTGACGACGAACACGTGCTCGAGGCGCGCGCTCTCGCGAAGCTCGGCGGCGCCGAGCAGGCCATGTGGGTTGCTGGACACATCCAGCCACGCGAGCTTCGGCGCGTCCAGTCCCCTCGCGATCGAAGCCAGCGCAGGATCGCCGAGCGCGTTGCCGCTCAGCACGAGGCGCTCGAGCGCGCTCCAGCGTGTGCGTACAAAGACCTCGATCGCGGCCCCGGTGATTCCATTTTTTCTCAGGTCGAGCGCGGCGAGGCCTCCGAACCACTCCGCCCGTAGCAGCCGGTCCAGGCCAGCGTCCCCGATCTCGGCGCCGCTCAGGTCCAGCCGGGCGAGCTTGCTCGAGCCCTCGTGCGCCGCGATCGAGGCGATCGTATCGTCCGACTCGAAGCGTCCCATCAGCCGGAGCGAGACCCCCGCGGGGAGGCACTCCAGAAGCTCGCGCCACTCCTCGAACGACCCGACCGTGAACGTCGGGAGCTCGACCCGGCTCAGGTACGGCAACCAGCGCGCGTCGTAGCGCTCGGGGTCACCGCGCCGCACCTCCGCGAGCAGCGCGCGCCACGTCCCAGAGTCCACCGGGGCGGAGCGGTGCGACAGCGAGCGCAGCTCACCGAACATCTCGTCCATGTAGTCACCCGAGCTCATCCCGCTCCTCGCGCCCTCTACTCACCGTTACTCGCGTCCGCCGCTTGCGCCCACACACGAGGCGCGAGTACAACACCAGCCCCTCGAACCCTGAACCCATGAACAGGATGGATCACGACTATGTCCGAAGATCACACCAAGATCACGAGCGAAGCGGCCCTCATCATGGAGAAGATGGTCGGCCTCGAGCCCGACGATCCCCGCTACGTCATCCTCAAGGCCACCGTCGACTACAAGGCGTCCTGGGTCGAGCTCGGCGAGCACCTCAACGTCGTCGCCGAGAACAAGGACTACAAGGAGTGGGGCTACAAGAACTTCAAGGGCTACTGCACCGACGAGCTCCAGCTCAACCAGGCCATCGCCCGTAAGCTCGTCCGCGGCTTCCAGTGGATCGATCAGCAGGCGCCCCAGTTCCTGCCCCGCTACATCGACGAGGAGGTCTCGCTGGAGCCCCAGGCCGCCGCGCTCTCCGTGGCGCCCCCCGACGTCGAGGCCATCAACGTCCTCGTCACCGCCCAGCGCGAGCTCGACAAGGCCCGCCTGAGCACCGAGAACTACGACGCGCTCAAGGAGCGCGCGCTCAGCGGTGAGGCCGGCGCGCGCGAGCTGCGCAAGGAGCTCAAGGAGCAGCTCCCCGCCGCGACCGTCGACCCGGCCAAGGAGCAGATCAAGGTCCTGCGCCGCACGCTCACCGCCACCGAGCGCATCATCGGCCAGCTCACCGAGCACGTCTCCGACGACCCCGAGCTCCTCGCGCTCGCCGAGAAGCTCCGCGAGCGCGTCTTCGCCGTCGTCTCCGCCAAGCTCGACGCCGAGGCCTACGCCGACGGCGCCCCGGCCGACGCCGACGCATCCGCCGCGACCGAGCAGGGCTCCGTCCTGTGACGCCACGGTCCATCAGACGCAACGAGGGCGCGTTCTTTCGAACGCGCCCTCGTTGCGTCTGGGCCTCCCCGCTGGACTCGGATCAGAAGTAGTACCGCACGTGGCCGCTGAAGTTGACGATGTCCGCACCCACGTTCGGGATGATCTGAAGCGACGGCCGCCACTCGAACACCAGGTCGATGGGGATCGGCACGAACAGGAACTCCAGGCCCACCACGCCCGACGCGCGCAGCGCGAACACGTCGCCCACCACCGCGCCCGCGCCGACACCGACGTTCCACGCGATGTCCAGCGGCCCCGCGTTCAACAGCGTCGGCAGCTCGAAGAGGTAGTCCGCGCTCAGGCCGAGCGCGCTGAACCCTCCGCCCCAACCGTACAGGCCAGCGGTGAACTGGAGCGCCTGCGCGTCGGACGTGAAGTACTTCAACGACAGGCCGTTCACGCCTGAGCCGCCGCCCAGGCCGAGGCCGATCTTGCCGCCGCTTCGGATCTGCGCCTGCGCGTCCGTCGCGCCGAACGCCATCATCGCCGCGACCATCGTCACCAACATCACCGCATTCTTCTTCATTCGCCGCTCTCTCTCTTGTACCTGATCGTAAAACGATGGGCGGCAGTACAGAAACCGCCACCGCCGTGGACTACGGTATGCTAGATCGTCCTCGGGACCGATCGGTCACAAACTCTATCCACATACTCTCACGACACAACCTCTCCCACAGCGCCGACGGCGGCGCGAGGTCAAGCTCATGCTCTCCATCATAAAATCGATCGCCAGCGCCGACGCCTTCAACAACTTCATCACCGCGGTGATCGTCCTGGCGGGCGTCCTCATCGGGATCGAGACCTACCCCAGCGCCACGGAGCGCTGGGGCGGGATCATGCACGTGCTCGACCAGATCATCCTGTGGATCTTCGTGGCCGAGGTCGCCATCAAGATGACGGCCGAGGCACCCAAACCCTGGCGCTACTTCCGCGACCCGTGGAACTGCTTCGACTTCGTCATCGTGGCCGCGTGCTTCGTGCCCGGCGCCGGCAGCTACGCGGTGATCCTGCGCCTGGCGCGCCTGCTCCGCGTGCTCAAGCTCGTGCGCGCGCTGCCGCGGCTCCAGCTGCTCGTGAGCGCGCTGCTCAAGTCCATCCCCTCGATGTTCTACGTGACGTTGCTGCTCGGCCTGCTCTTCTACGTCTACGCCGTCGCCGCGACCTTCCTCTTCGGGCCCAACGACCCCCTCCACTTCAGCAGCCTGCACCTCTCGATGCTCTCGCTCTTCCGCGTCGTCACGCTCGAGGACTGGACCGACGTCATGTACATCGCGATGTACGGCTGCGATCAGTACGGCTACTCCGACGCCATGATCCAGTGCACCCAGCCCGAGGCGCAGCCCATCGTCGGCGCGGTCTTCTTCGCATCGTTCGTCCTGATCGGTACCATGGTCATCCTGAACCTGTTCATCGGCGTCATCCTCAAGTCCATGGAGGACACCGCCCTCGAACAGGAGCTCTTCCTCGAGGCCGAGCGCCTCGCCGCCAGCGGCGAGGACACGCCCGACCTGATCAGCCAGCTCTCCACGCTCAGCCGAGACCTCGAGGCGCTCCAGGGCAACCTCGCGCGCATCCGACACCAGCTCGACCAGCGCGGCGGAGGCTTCGACACACCCGACCAGGAGTAGAACCATGCGAATCCTCCTCGCCGAAGACCACCAGCTCCTGCGCCAGGGGCTATGCGCGCTGCTCTCACACGAGCCCGGCGCGCGCGTCGTCGGAGAGGCCGAGGACGGCCACGAGGCCGTCCGCCTCGCGCTCGACCTCGGCCCCGACGTCGTCCTCATGGACGTCGGACTCCCCGGCCTCGGCGGCGACGAGGCCACGCGCGCCATCCTCGCCGCGCGCCCCGACATCCTCGTCCTCGCGCTGACCATGCACGACGACGCCCAGACCGTCGATCGGATGCTACGGGCCGGCGCGCGCGGCTTTCTGGTCAAGGGCTGCGACGTCTCGGAGCTGCGAGAGGCCCTCGCCGCGCTCGCGCGCGGCGAGGTCTACCTCCACCCCAGCATCTCCGACGTCGTCCTCTCGGGTTACCTGGGTGACGGCGAGGACTACACCAGCGCGCTCGCTGGCCTGACCCCGCGCGAGCGCCAGATCGCCAAGCTCATCGCCGAGGGCCACACGTCGCGACAGATCGCCGCGCAGCTCGGCGTCGCCACGAAGACCGTCCAGAACTACCGCTCCATCGTCCTCGACAAGCTCGGCCTGCGCACCACCGCAGCGCTCACCCGGTGGGCGCTGCGCGTCGGGCTGACGGAGTGAGCCCGACGCGGTGAGCCAGAACCTCACGTCACGGGCACGGGTAGATCGCCTGCAACGCCTCGAGCGTCGCCCTCACGTCGACGTCGTCCGCGCTCGACGCGCCCCACGCCGCCGCCAACGTCGCCGCCTGCGTCGCGTCGCGACCCTCGGCGCTCAGCTGGAGCACCGGCCCCAGGACCTTCACGAACGCCAGGTCCGCCTCGCGGTCGGCGCCCGTCGCCGCCGACATCTCCGAGAGCCTCGCCGCCACCACGCGCGACAACCCGTAGAGCAGGCCCGCGTCGAGCTGGTCGATCGCCTGGTCTTGCAGCGCCTCGTCCTCGGCGACGTCCGCGTCGTCCAGGTCCCTCCAGCACCGCTGCGCCAGAAGCCCGTCCCACACCGCCTCGTGCGCGCCCGGCGCCAGGCGGCGGTAGTAGTCCGCCAGGCCGATGCCCTCACCGCGCGGGCGATCTCCGTTGTAGTACGCGTACGACGAGTCGCAGTCCTTGGTCACCTGCGCGCACGTCACCGTCTCCTTGTGCGTCGACACGTACATGAACCACAGCAGCGCCGCCTCGACGCGCGCCGCGTTCGCCTTCGGCTCCTCGCCAGCCGCGCCCTTCTGGAACGCGTCGTTGAGGATCGGGAGGATCTTCGCCGGGCCCACGCAACGGTCCGGATCCTGTCTCTTATACACATCTCCGAGCCCACGAGACAGGCAGAAATCTCGT
>CAJXPN010000181.1 GCA_913058025.1 uncultured Myxococcales bacterium
ATCTCGACGAGCGCGTCCTCGGTCGCGCGGCGCGCGACCCATGGGAGCACGGCCTCGAGCTCGGCGTGGGGCGTGAGCGCGGCGAGCAGCGGCGAGGCCGCGTCCTCGCCCGGGAGCGCGACCTCGGCGCGGAGCGCGGGCATGCGGCCGGCCTCCTCGTCGCGCTTCCACGTGTAGGCCACGCCCATGTAGAGGCGGCGAGTGAGCGCCTCGAGCGCGCGAGAGCGCGCGCTGGGCGATCCCTCGCGGCCGAGGAGCGCGGACTGGAGCGCGTCGGGGTGCTGGCCCAGGCGCGCCATCTCGGCGCGGGCGAGCTCGTGGTGGGGCGCGAGGCCGTCGAGCTCGGCGAACGACGTGTCGAGCATGGAGTCGATCGAGGCGCGACGCGTGGCATAGCCGGGGCGCTCGAAGAACGTGTAGTGGGCCTGGAGCGCGTTGTCCCGGACGAACGGGTAGCGGGCGCGCGCGGTGCGCGCGATCCGCTTGAGGACCGAGGAGAACGGGTCGTCGAGCTCGAGCTCGAGGCCAGCCTCTCCGAGCTTCATGAGCACGCGCAGCAGCGCCGAGGTCACCCTGTGGCGCGGGCCGTCGTGCGTGTGCGCCAGCGCCATGCGCCAGAGCGCCTCGCGCAGCGCGTCGGTCGGCTCGAGGTCCTCGATGTCGTACCAGGCGAGCGCGCTCAGGAGCATCGGCTCGAGGTTGGGCGGCGCGCCCTCGGCGCCCTCGCGGTGGCGGCGGCAGTACTCGTAGAAGGCGACGTCGGCCGGGGTCTCGGCCGCGCCCTCGTGCTGGAGCAGGACGTTGCGGTCGAGCAGCTCCGAGCAGTCGACGAACATCCCGAGCGGCTCGGTCAGCCCGCGCCAGCGCTCGGGGCTCGTGATCATCCACGCCTCCTGGCCGGCGCCGAGCAGCGACTCGAGCCTGGCGATGGTGGCGGCGTCGGCGTCGTAGCCGAGCATCACGGGCTTGATCGCGGCGACGACGTCGGCCACGACCGCGTCGGCGTCGTGCGCGCTCATCTCGCTGATGCGAGACGGGCGAGGCTCGCCGTCGACGAACAACGCGTCGAGCGGGCGGCCCGAGGGCTTGGGGAACGAGCGCTGGGTGTCGGGCACGACCTCGGCGCCGTCGGCGCGAGGCTCCACGGACACGAGCGCGTCGCCCGTGGCGACCTGCTGGTTCGCGCGGCAGCGCACCGCCGTGACCGTCCCGGCCTCGGGCGCGTGCACTCCCATCTCCATCTTCATGGCCTCCAGGACGCACAGCAGCTCGCCTGCCTCGACCTCCTGGCCCTCCTCCACGGCCACCGACACCACGACCGCGGGCGCGGGCGCCTTGACGAGCCCGCCCGAGGCGCGCTCCACGATGTGGGGCGCGTCGTCGACCTCGACGGCGATCCCGGCCGCGCCGTACGCGTACAGGACCTTGTGGCGCGAGCCCGAGAACCACAGCTCGGCCACGCCGGGCGTCAGGATCTGGAACGTCGCGTGCGTGAGCTCACCAGGGGGGCCCACGAGGTAGCGCTCCTCATCGAGCGCGAAGACCTGGAGCGTGGCGTCCTGGCCACGCAGCTTCAGGTCCACGATCAGCCCGTCGGGCGCCGGGAGCCTGTGCGGGATGCCGTCCTGGACCTCGGCGAAGAAGCGCGTGCGCTCGCCCAGGCGCTCTCGCCTGGCCTCCAGGATCGCCGCGGCGATGAGCGCCTCGGGCTCACCGCGCACCAGCACGATCTCTCCGGCCTCGACGGCGCGGTCGAGCCAGTTCGTGTCCGCGGAGCCGTCGAGCACCGCGGGGTGCTGGAGCAGCTCGCACAGGAGCACCTGGTTGGTGGCGCCGTCCTCGACCACGGCGTCGAGCTCGCGGCAGGCGCGCAGCGCGCGCGCGAACGCCTGCTCACGCGTGGGCGCCCACGCGATGAGCTTGGTGATCATCGAGTCGAACTGAGGCGCGATCTCCATCCCCTCGGCCACGCCGCTGTCGACGCGGATGCCGGGGCCGGAGGGGGGGCGGAAGCGGCGCAGCAGGCCAGGGGAGGGCCTGAATCCCTCCTCGGGGTTCTCCGCGTTCACGCGAAGCTCCACGGCGTGACCGACGGGGCCGGTCGTGGGGGGGTCCCAGGGCAGCCCGCGCGCGATGTCGATCTGGGCCTTGACCAGGTCGCACGACATCACCATCTCGGTGATCGTGTGCTCGACCTGGAGGCGTGAGTTGACCTCGAGGAACGTGCAGCTGTCGTCCTTGGGGTCGTAGAGGTACTCCGCCGTGCCGACGTTGCGGTAGCCGGCGGCCTTGGCCAGCGCCGCCGACGCGTCGAGCAGCTTGCGCTCGATCGCGGGCGGGAGGATCGGCGACGGCGCCTCCTCGATGACCTTCTGGTTGCGGCGCTGGATCGAGCAGTCACGCACGCCGATGGCGTGGGAGTTCCCCTGGGCGTCGACCACGAGCTGGACCTCGATGTGGCGCGCGCCCGTGACGCAGGCCTCCATGAGCACGCCGCCGACGCCGAAGATCTTGGCGACCTCTTCACGCACCGCGGACACGGTCTCGACGAGCGCGCCAGGCTCGGTGACCTTGCGGATGCCGCGGCCGCCGCCCCCGGCGCTCGCCTTGACCATGAGCGGGAACCCGACCCGCGCGCCCGCGGCCTCGAGCTCTTCGGGCGTCCACGACTCGTCGATCTCGGCCCACGGCGCCAGCGGGACGCCACACTCTTCGGCGAGCTTCTTCGCCTCGATCTTGTCGCCCAGGCGCCTCATCGCGTCCGAGGACGGTCCGATGAACGCGATCCCTGCGGCCTCGAGCCGCGCCACGAACGCCGCGTCCTCGGACACGAAGCCCCAACCTGGCCAGACCGCGTCGCACTGGTGGCGCTCGAGCAGCTCCAGGACGTAGTCGTGGTCGGTGTACGCGATCGCCGTACCGCCGCCAGCCTTGGGCCTCATTGGCGCGCCCATCGCGACGGCCTCGTCTGCCAACCTCACGAACGGCGCGAGCCGGTCGGGGTCGGTGTAGAATGCGATCGAGCGGATGCGCACGCCGCGCTCGATGTTGTACTCGTCGAGCGCGCGCAGGAAGCGCACGGCGGGCTCGCCGCGGTTGATGATCGCCACGCGCTTGAAAGAAATCGTCATGGTCTGGCTTCGTGCTTTGGGCGTTGTGTCTGGGTCCATCCATTCGGAGGACGATCCGTGTCCTCACGCCGCCATATAGCCGAGATCAACCGGGTTGAACACCCGCCCACGTCCCCTAATTGGCCAACCCCTCGGTCAACTTCGGACGCGCCGAACGAACGTTCGTTGCGGGCGCAACGCCAGACCACTCGGGTGACCTGTGAGTCACCATCCTTTCGGCGCTCAGATCTCCATGAGCTCGACGCCCAGGCGCAAGGCCGACGCCTTCGCTACAGCCGCGGATCGACCGGGTCCGACTCCAGCGCGAGCACGCCAGCGGCGCGCGCGTGGACCTCGTTGAGCGGCCGCCGCGCGACGAACCTCTCCAGCCCGTCGAGCCCCAGCGCGAGCTCGCGCACCGCCAGCCCTCGCTTTCGGTTCACGCCACGCTTTCGCAGCCGCTCGAGGTTCCCCTCGAGCAGGTACTCCGCGCCGTAGATGATGCGCAGGTACTCCGGCCCGCGGCACTTGATCGCGGGCTGGATCAGCCTCCCACGCACGTCGTGCCCGACGTACTCCAGCGGCTTGACGACCATGCCCTCGCCGCCGGCCGCGCACAGCTCCTCCCACCAGGCCACGGCGGCCGCGCGTGAGGCCTCGTCCTCGAGATCGACCGTGACGTAGGACGTCGCCATCATGAGCTCGCCAGGGTCGGCCGCGGCGAGCCGCTCGGCCCAGGACATGTGCCAGAGGTGGTCCTCGTGGTGGTGCGTGGTGGTCGCGCTCGCGAGCACATGGAACGGCGCGAGCTTCAGACCCGCCGCGCCGTCGACCTCCCAGCAGTACCGCCTGTACGACGCCGTGAACCGCTGGGCGGCGTCACGGCGCGCGCCGGTCCTCTCAGGCAGGTCCCCGAGCTCCACGCCGCGGGCCGCGGCGCGCGCGAGCACGTCCTGGGCGGCCGATAGCGTCGCCCGCGACGACGCCCCCACCGGCGCGTACTGCCGACGCAGCAGCTCGCGCGCCTTCGCGCTCCACGGCATCAGCTCGCAGTCCAGGCACACCCAGTCGGTCTCGAGCTCGTCGAACAGCCCTGCGGCCTCGCACGCCGCGCGCGCGCCCTCCAGGACCTCGCGCTCGAGCGCGTCGTCGCCAAAGAACCGGCGCCCCGTGCGCGTGTAGAGCGCCCCGGGCGACGCCTCGGGCAGCCCGAAGCGCTCGACGGACACGGAGTCGTCCCGCAGCACGATCGCGATCGCCCTCGAGCCCATGTGTTTCGCCTCGCACACGAGCCTCTTCACGCCGACCTTCGTGTAGTAGCTCAGCGCCTCGTCGGGGTGCTCCAGCAGGTCAGGACGCGAGGTCGTCTCCGGCGGCGACATCGTCGGCGGCAGGTGGATCAGCCAGCGCGGGTCGACGGAGTACCGGCTCAGCACCTCGAGCGCCGCGGCGCTCTCGGGCGCCTTGAGCCTGATCATCGGGATCAGGCTCGTCTCGATCCGGCGCTCGCCCGTGACGTCCGAGAGCAGCAGGTCGCCCTCACGCGCGGGGTCGCTCGCGCCCTTCATCGGCCTCCCGAGATCGGCCCACGCCTGCGCCGCGGGCACCGACACGACCTCGCCCTCGGGCCACCGGAGCGCCGTGAGCGACCCTCCGAACACGCAGCCCGTGTCCAGGCACATCGTGTTCTGGACCCACGCCGCGCGCTCCACGGGCGTGTGCCCGTAGACCACCGTCGTCGACCCTCGGTACGTCCGCGCCCAGTCTCGACGGATCGGCAGCCCCGCGGCGTCTCGCTCGCCGGACACGTCCCCGTAGAGCGCGAACGAGCGGACCTTGCCTGACGCGCGCCCCTGGAGCTCCTCGCTCAGGCCCGCGTGCGCCACGCACAGCGCGCCGTCCGCGAGCATGTAGTGGCTCACGAGCCCGTCCACGAAGCCCTTCACGGCCGCGCGGAACTCGGGCGTCTCGGCGTCGAGCTGCTCGAGCGTCTCCGCGAGCCCGTGGGTCGGCTTGACCTTCCGCCCGGCCAGCGCGCGGCCGAGCTTGGCCTCGTGGTTGCCGCTCACGCACAGCGCCTGGCCGCGCTCGACCATCCCCATCGCCAGCGCGAGCGCGTCCGGGCTCGCAGGCCCGCGGTCCACGAGGTCGCCCACGAACACGGCAGTGCGCCCCTCGGGCGGCGTGACGTCCCAGCGCCGGATCGGGTCCTCACCAGGCTCCACCGCGTAGCCCATCTCTTCGAGCAGCTCCTTGAGCTCGTCGAAGCAGCCGTGGACGTCTCCGATGATGTCGAACGGCCCTGAGAGGTCGCGGCGATCGTTCCAGAGCGGCACGCGGCGGATCGAACACGACTCGATCTCTTCGAGCGACGAGAGCACGTGCACGCGATGGAACCCCTCCTTGCGAAGGTGCCGGATCGAGCGGCTCAGGTCGCGCCGGTGGCGGCGCACGACGGCCGCGGGGAGCTCGCGGTCCGGGCGCGCGGCGTTGCGCTCGAGCAGCGTCTCCTCGGGCACGTCGAGCACGACCGCCACGCACAGCGCGCCCTGCTCGCGCGCGATCTTGACGATCGGCGCGCGCGAGTCTCGCTTGACGTTCGTGGCGTCGAGCACGGTCAGGCGCTTGCGGCGCAGGCGCGTCTTGATGATGTGGTGGACGAGCTCGAAGGCGTCCGCGTTGGCCTCCTGCGAGCTCGGATCGTCGCAGATCATCGCCCGGCAGCGGTCCGACGAGACGACCTCGGTCTCCAGGAAATGCCGCGACGCGAACGTCGACTTCCCAGCACTCGTCGCCCCGACGAGCACCACCACGCTCAGCTCCGGCACGTCCAGCGTGCGCGCCTCTCGGCCCTGAGGCCGCTCATTCGTGTCCATTCTCGACCCTCTATTGATGTATCCGTGGGCCATCAGCGGCCCGTAGCGTGGCCCTGACGGCCTCTAGCGTGCTTCGAGCTCGAAAATGGCGGCCTGCGAAGGCCCCCCGAGCGCCTCGTCGACGTCCCCCAACGGCGCGAAGCGCACGGCGTATCCGTTCCGCTCGGCCACGCCCTCGGCCCACGCGCGCAGCTCGGCGCGCGTCCACTCGAAGCGGTGGTCTGGGTGGCGCATCTTCCCGGCAGGCAGCGACTCGAAGAGCGCGTTGTACTCGGCGTTGGGCGTGGTCACGACCACGGCGCCCGGGCGCGCGTGTCCGAACACGGCGCGCTCGAGCGCGGGCAGCCGCGCCTCGTCCACGTGCTCGATCACCTCCACCAGCGCGGCCGCGTCCCAGCCCACCAGCCGCTCGTCCAGGTAGACCACCGACCCCTGCGCGAGCGACGCGCGCTCACGGTTCGGCGACCGCTCGAGCTTGCGCTCCGCCCGCCCGAGCTCACGCGGCGACGCGTCCACGCCGAGCACCCGCTGGGCGCGCCCCTCCTCGAGCAACAACTTCACGAGCTTCCCCTCGCCGCACCCCAGATCCAGCACCGAGCGCGCTCCGAGGCGCGCGAGCTCGTCGCGCACCCACTCCAGCCGCCGCTGGTGCAGTCCCGGGCCGCGCTCCACGCGCTCCTCGGCAACACCTGGCGGCCCGTCGCCCCCCTCGAGTGGCTCGAGCCCATCGAGCGCGGCCCGGACCAGCTCGCCGCGTCGCTTCAGGTAGCGCTTCGAGATCGTCTCGCGCTCGGGGTGCCCGGCCAGCCACCCCTCGCCACGTCGCATCAGCTTCTCGACCTCCTCGTGATCCACGAAGTAGTGCTTGTCGTCGTCGAGCACGGGCGCGAGCACGGTCAGGTGCGCGAGCGCGTCGCTCAGCGTCACCGTCCCCGTCAGCCGCACCCGATGGTACGGGCTCATCCCCCACGCCTCGTGCTCCTCGTCGAGCGGCAGCCGCTCGGCCTCGACCGCGTACCCCAGCGGCTCGAAGAGCGCCCGCAGCAGCTTCTCGCCGCCACGACACGGCAGCGACTCGATCCCGATCTCGAGCGGGATCGCCTCCCCCACGAGCTCCGGCCGGTCCTTGCTCTTCCCCGACAGCGCCGACCCGAAGACCTCGCTGATCGCCACGCTCAGGAACGACGACGCCGCGTACGGCCGGTCGTTCACGTAGGGCCACAGCGTCGAGGCGCGACGCTGCGCGGCCTTGCCGCGCGCGAGCGTCACCGGATCGACCTCCACCAGCAGCGCCACCTCGCACCGCGCCTCGCTGGCCTCCGGGTAGAAGACGTGCGCCGCGCCGAACGTCAGGTCGAAGCGCTGGCAGCGGTCGGGGTGCTTGTAGAGCAGGTAGCCGAGGTCGGTGGCGGGCGCATGGGTCGTGGCGATAGTGAGCAGCACGGGCGCTCCTGGTGTGAGGACGTGTATTGGACGTGCCTCACAATCGGAGCGGCGGTTCGCTTTGTTCCTTTTCTTCTTCTTGGCTGCGCATCGCTCTTCTTCTTGGCTGCGCATCGCTCGCACGTCTCTCCCTTCGGTCGAGGCGCACGACCACAACCTCCGCTT
>CAJXPN010000182.1 GCA_913058025.1 uncultured Myxococcales bacterium
TTTCTGCCTGTCTCGTGGGCTCGGAGATGTGTATAAGAGACAGCACGCCCGTGAGCGCCCTCCCCTCTCCGACGACCCACTCGGGCAGGCCGACGCACACCTCGCGGCCGTCGACGAGACCCCGCACGCCATGCCCGGCGCGATCCTCGAGCACCTCGACCTCCCGGGCGCCCTCCCCCGCGAGCCGAGCGATCGCGCGCGCCAGCGGGTGCCCCGAGCTCGCCTCCAGCGCCCCCGCGAGCTCCAGCGTCGTCGCGTCCGCCTCGCCCCCGCACGCCAACGTGTAGCTCGCCACGCGCGGGACGCCCCGGGTCAGCGTGCCCGTCTTGTCGAGCACGATCACGTCCGCCGTCGCCAGCGCCTCGAGCACGTCGTCGTGCTTGATGAAGATGCCTCGCCTCGCCGCCCGACCGCACGCCACCGCGAGCGCCAGCGGCGTCGCCATCCCGAGCGCGCAGGGGCACGAGACCACCAGGATCGCCACGGCCACGCGCGCGGCCTGCTCCGGGGAGTCCTGCCACCACCACGCCGCCGCGAGCCCGGCCGCGCACAGGATCGCCACGACGAACCAACCTCCGAGCCTGTCGGCGCGCTGGACCGCGGGCGCGCGCCGCGCGCCGCGCTCGTCGATCCACGTCATGAGGCGGCCGACCCGCGTGCGCTCGCCCGCAGCGCTCGCGCGGATCTGGAGCACGCCGGACAGGTTCGTCGTCCCCGCCGAGACCTCGTCGCCAGGGGACACGGACCGCGGGCGGCTCTCCCCATCGAGCACGCCCTGATGCAGCGCCGCCTCACCTCGCTCGATCACGCCATCGACCGGGATCAGCTCGCCCGCCAAGACCTCCACGAGGTCACCCTCGCGCACGGACTCCGACTCCACGGGCTCCCTCGAGCCGTCCTCGGTGATTCTTCGCGCCACCTGGGGCAGGAGCGCGAGCGAGCGCTCGGCCGCAGCCCGCGCGCCCGAGGACGCGCGACGCTGGAGCCAGCGCGCCGTGAGGATCGCCGCGGTGAGCATCGCCACCGAGTCCAACCACAGCTCGCCCTGCCCCGTCACCGTCGCCCACGCGCTCGCCGACCAGCCGATGCCGATGCCCAGCGCCAACGGCACGTCGACCGACAGCGGCGCCGACGCGTCGCCTCGGCGCCTCGCCCTCACCCACGCCAGCGACGACGCCCACGCCCTCGACCACACCACCCTCGCGCAGTACCCGACCGACGCCGTCGCCAAAATCAACATCAACCACCGCGACGCCTGCGCCAGCGCCCCGTCCGTGACCACGGTCATGCCGGAGTAGTGCGCCGTCGAGAGCAGCATCACGTTCCCGGCCAGCGCCCAGGCGACGCCAACGCGGCGGAGCTCGTCTCGCTCGGCGCTCGAGCGGCCTGCGATCTTCGCCGCGCTCAACGGCGCGGCCTCGTAACCGAACCGCGCGAGCCAATCGAGCATCCGCGCCGGCTCACCCACGCCCTCGTCCCACACCACCTCGAGGCGGCCTCGCCCGAGGTCCAGGCGCGCGTCGCGCACGCCGTCGATGGCCCCAGGCATCTGCTCGATCAACCACACGCAGCCCGCGCAATGGAGCCCGTCCACGCGGAGCTGAGTGCGCCAGCACCCCTCGTCGAGCTCCTCGGAGTGGCGCTCGAACGCCTCGCGTGAGATCGCCGCGGCCGCCGCGGGCGCCTCGCGGCGGGCCGCGCCTCGTGCGCCCGGCGCGGGCACGTCGCGCCACCTGTAGAACCCCTCGAGCCCGGACTCGCTCAGCGCCGCGTGCACGGCCTCGCAGCCCACGCAACAGAACACCGCGCCGTGGGCGTCCGGCGTGGCGCCTTGCGCCACCGGCTCTCCACAATGCGTACACCCCTGCGGGGCGAGCGCGCGTTGTCCTGGCTGACTCATCGCGTACTCACCACTCACTGCGCAGAGTCTGCGTGAAGCGCTCGCCGCGCGCGCCCTTCAGCTCCAACTTCACGTCCCAGAGACCACGCGTGCCCTCGGGCAGCGCGAAGAGCAGCGCGCCCGAGCCCGGCTCGAGCTCACGCTCGATGCCACCCCCTGAGATGTGCGGGCGAGTCAGGATCGCCTTGCCCTCGACCCCCTCGAGCGGCGCGCCGTCGCGGTCGGACACCGTGAGCGCGCCGACCGCGCCGCGCAGCTCGAGCTGCGCGGTCCAGCCCAGGCGCTCGCTCGCGCCCTCTCGCTTCGCGTACGCGTCCCAGTCGACCGCCCTGGCGTAGTAGTCCGGCTCGACCTGCGCGCCGCCATCCGAGAGCGCCGCGTGGAGGAGTATGAACTGCGCGCACATCGACCCCACCAACAGCGTCACGATCATCCCTGGGTAGCGCACGTGTGCAGGGATGGCGTCGAGCTTGTGTTTGATTCCTGCGAACATCCTCTCACTCTCCTCGAGCAGGCCCCTCGGGGCCCACCAACGCGAAATCCATCACCTCTGTGTCCTCGCCGTCGCCGAAGCTCAGCTTCGCGCTCGACTGACCACCCTCGAACGCCGCGCGCGGCACGATGATCCACGCCTCGACGCGCTTCATCTGGCCAGGCTTCAACGTCACGGAGTCCGCACCCACCAGCCGCAACGTCGCGCCTTCGGGCTCGCTGATGGTCATCTGCACGTCCCGTGCCTGCGCGCCGCGGTTCTGCATCCTCGCCTTCACGCGGTTGGCCACGGTGCCGTCGGGCAACATCACGAACGGCGCGCCAGTGGCGCGGATCACGTCGACGTCGAGGCCTCCCGTGCGCGCCCAACCGAACGCGAGCATGCCGCTGAACAGCATCATCAGCCCAGTGTACACCAACACCCTGGGGCGCAAAATTCGCGCAGGGCTCCCGGCGAGCGCATTCTCCGAGGTGTAGCGGATGAGGCCGACCGGGCGATCCATCTTGATCATGATGGCATCGCACGCGTCGATGCACTGGGTGCAGCCGAGGCACTCGAGCTGGAGCCCGTTGCGGATGTCGATCCCGGTGGGGCACGTGCGCACGCACGCGCCGCAGTCGATGCAGTCACCAAGGCCGGCCTTGGCCTCGGCCGACAGCCTCGCCTTGGGCGCGCCGCGCGCCTCGCCGCGGCCGGCGTCGTAGCTCACGATCATCGAGTCTTTGTCCAACAGGACCGACTGCAACCTCGCGTAGGGGCACGCGATCGTGCACATCTGCTCGCGGAAGTAGGCGAAGTCGAACACGACCAGCGCGGTGGTCCCGCCCATGAGCAGGAAGAAGGGCCAGTGCTCCGATGGCGGCCCGAACATCCACGCCTGCAGCGCCTCCCAGCCCACGAAGTACGCCACGAACGTGTGCGACATCGCCGCGGCGATCGCGGTGTAGATGGCGTACTTGGCGCTCTTGCGCTTGATCTTGTCGGCGTCCCACTCTCGCTCGGCGAGCTTACTGCGCTCACGCTCGGTCCCCTCGATGAGGCGATCGATCGGCCTGAACACGAACTCCATGTAGACCGTCTGTGGGCACCCCCAGCCGCACCAGACGCGCCCGAACAGCGCGGTCATCCACACCACGCCGAACACCAGCGTGATGCCCAGGAGCATCAGCAGCGCGGTGTCGGTAGCGTAGAACACCTGACCGAGGATCGAGAACCTGCGGTGCACCACGTCCAGCAGGAGCGCGGGCTCACCTCCGATGCGCACCCACGGCGTGCCGAAGAACAAGACGATCAACGCCCAGCCCACGAGCTTTCGCCGCTTGAGCCAGACACCCTGGCTAAGCTTCGGGTAGATCCAACGGCGGGAGCCGTCCTGGTTCATCGTCGAGAGCACCTCTTCGGGCGCCGCCAGGACATTCTCGGGCTTATCGTGCTTGGCCATCTCATTCACCTTGGACGCGGTCTAAACGAAGGAGACCCCCCCGACCTTCGGGGGGGCCTCCGACGGCTCCTCGCAAATGCAGATCGCGTTCCAACGCGTCACGCTTCGTCGGTCACCCCTCCTCGGGGGCAGGCGTGGCGCCATCGGCCGGTACATCCACTGCGGGAGGCTCGACCGCGGGGGCCGGGTTCGCGGGGGCGTCACCAGCCGGCGCAGGAACGACCGGCGCAGGATCTGCGGGCGCAGGATCTGCGGGGGCGTCGCCCTCGGGCACGTCGCCCTCGGGGACGGGCTCGAGCAGCTCGCCCTGCGGGCCCTTCGCCTTGGGCGGGTTCGTCCCGCGCAGCGAGGCGACGTACGCGACCACGTCCACGCTCTGCTCGGGCGTGATGATGTTGCCCCAAGGGGGCATGCCCTTGCCGTCGACGCCGTCGCGCACGACCTGGTGGATCTGCGTGGCCTTCTGGCCATGCAGCCAGTAGTCGTCGGTGAGGTTCGGCCCCACCATGCCCTGCCCGAGGTCGCCGTGGCAGCTCGCGCAGTAGCTGGTGTAGACCTCGCCGCCCTGCGCGACCTTCAACGGGTCGGCGGCCGCGGCGAGGAGCATCCCCTCGTCGATGACGATGACGGGGCGGGTCTTCTCGTACTCCCTGCGGAGGTCGGCGAGCTCCTTCTGCCCGTCGCGCAGGTCGTCCTGGTAGTCGGGGAGGATGCCAAAGCCGATCCCCACGACGTAGACCACCGCCCAGACGATGCACAGCGCGTAGAGCGCGAGCCACCATCCTGGCATGGGGTTGTCGTACTCGGTGATCCCGTCGTACTCGTGGTCGAGCACTTCGTCTTTGTAATGGTCTGCCATATCTCTACGCTCCTTCGCTCGTCCCATCGGGAAGCTCGCCCTCGCCCAGCCCATCGGCCAGCGGGAGCATCGACACCTCGCGCCTCGTCTGCTTGCTCATTCCGAAGAACGCGAGCATCAGGATCATCGCGAACGCGAACACGAACAAAACCAGACCTATCTCAGCGAACCCGACCAGGCCTGCGCTCCTCAAGACTTCCTTGAACATCTCTCACCTCCTCTTCATAAGCTTGATGTCGGCGCCGAGGCGCTGCAGGTAGGCCACCAGCGCGACGATCTCCTTGTTCTCGAGCCCGGCCGGCCCATCCTGGGCCTCGATCTCGGCGGCGATCTCGGCGGCCTGGCTCATCGCCAACGCCTCGGAGCCGTCGATGGTCTCGATGGAGTACGGCGTGCCCAGCATCGCCAGCGCCTCGAGCTTGGACTTGCTGTGGCTCAGGTCGAGGTCGTCCTCGAGCAGCCACGGGTAGGGCGGCATGATCGAGTTGGGCGAGGTCAACCTCGGGTCCTTCATGTGCCTCACGTGCCACAGGTGCGGGTACTTCCCGCCCACGCGCGCCAGGTCCGGCCCGGTGCGCTTGGAGCCCCAGAGGAACGGCCTGTCGTAGATCGCCTCGCCGGGCTTGGAGTACTCGCCGTAGCGCTCGATCTCATCGCGCATCGGGCGCACCATCTGCGAGTGGCAGTTCACACAGCCCTCGCGGATGTAGATGTCGCGGCCCTCGAGCTCGAGCGGCGTGTAGGGGCGCACGCTCGCGATGGTCGGGACGTTGGAGTCGACCAGCATCATCGGGATGATCTCGACGAGGCCGCCGATCGCCACGGCGATGATGGTGAGCACGGTGAACACGGCGGGCCAGCCCTCGAGCGCGCGGTGCCAGCCGAAGCGGAGCCTGGCGGCGATCCCGTCGAGCATGTCGTCGACCATGACGCCCTCGCTCAGCTTGAGCTTGGACTCGTTGCGCCAGGTGGGCGCGGGGACGACGACCTCGGGGTCGCGGAGCTCACTGGGCGCGCGGCGCATGGTCATCGCGAGGTTGTACGCGGCGAGCACGGCGCCGGTGAGGTACATGGTGCCGCCGATGAGGCGGACCCAGTACATCGGCATCAGCTGCACCACGGTCTCGATGAAGTCCGGGTACATGAGGCGGCCGGTCTCATCGAACGCGCGCCACATGAGGCCCTGGGTGATGCCCGCGGACCACATCGCCACGACGTAGAGCACGATGCCGATCGTCCCGAGCCAGAAGTGCGCCGTCGCCAGCTTCTTGCTGTACAGGTCCGTCTGCCAGAGTCGCGGGATGAGCCAGTAGACCATCCCGAAGGTCATGAAGCCGTTCCAACCCAGCGCGCCGGCGTGGACGTGCCCGATGGTCCAGTCGGTGTAGTGGCTCAGCGAGTTGATCGCCTTGATCGAGAGCATCGGGCCCTCGAACGTGGACATGCCGTAGAACGTGATCCCGACCACGAAGAACTTCAGGATCGGGTCCTCGCGCAGCTTGTCCCACGCGCCGCGCAGCGTCAGCAGGCCGTTGATCATACCGCCCCAGCTGGGCATCCAGAGCATGATCGAGAACACCATGCCGATCGTCGACGCCCACTCCGGCAGCGCCGTGTAGTGGAGGTGGTGGGGCCCCGCCCAGATGTAGATGAACACGATCGACCAGAAGTGGACGATCGACAGCTTGTAGCTGAACACGGGGCGGTCGGCCGCCTTGGGCAGGAAGTAGTACATCAGGCCGAGGAACGGCGTCGTCAGGAAGAACGCCACGGCGTTGTGGCCGTACCACCACTGCACCAGCGCGTCGTGCACGCCCGCGTAGATGGGGTAGCTCTTCATCATCGACCAGGGCACGACCAGGTTGTTGAAGATGTGCAGGATCGCCACCGTCACGATCGTGGCGATGTAGAACCACAGCGCCACGTACATGTGGCGCGTGCGCCTGTTCTTGAGCGTCCCGAAGAAGTTGACCGCGAAGACGACCCAGATCGCCGTGATCGCCAGGTCGATGGGCCACTCGAGCTCGGCGTACTCCTTCGACTGGGTGAACCCGAGCGGCAGCGATATCGCCGCCGAGGCGATGATCGCCTGCCAACCCCAGAAGTGGATCTTACTCATCACGTCCGAGAACATCCGCGCGCGCACCAGGCGCTGCGTGGAGTAGTAGATCGCGGCGAAGATGCCGTTGCCGGCGAACGCGAAGATCACCGCGTTCGTGTGCAGCGGCCTCAGCCGCCCGAACGTCACGTACTCATGGACGTTCGCCGGCCACCACGCCAGCTGGAGCGCCAGGATGGCCCCCACCAACATACCGATGATGCCCCAGCCGATCGTCGCCAGCACGAACTTACGCACGATCGCGTCGTCGTACCGCACGCGCTCGGTAGCGCCCGCTTCTTCCACCTGTGTCGTCATCTCTTCACCTCTCGTCGTCTCGTCGCTCGGGCGCCCTCGTGGGCGCGCATGGTTCAACGGTCCGCCTCCTTCGCAACGCCCGTGCCACGCCGACCAAAGACATGCAAAACACTGCAACCACAACATGATGCGGCGCCACCGAGCCTGTCGAACGCCCGCACGCCCCCCCCGCGACGCAGACCATGCGCGCGCCGCGGCCGCGAGCGCACGTTTTGCGCGAGCAACCTCATCGCCCGAGCGCCAAGGCCACTACATGCGCCGACGACGACGCTGGCACGCGCATTGCTGTCGCGTCCGGCAGGCTCGGCGCGCCGAGCTACACCACACCAACGAGGCGAATCATGGAGGCGCTCTGGGCGCAGCTCATCGGGGTCGGGATCTTGTGGGTCACGATCCACTGCGGCGGGATGTGCGGGCCGATCGTCGGCGGGCTCATCGGCCACGTCG
>CAJXPN010000183.1 GCA_913058025.1 uncultured Myxococcales bacterium
GCCCACGTCGGGCTCATCGCGCAGCGATCCGGCCCGCCGCTGGGCCTGTGCCTGGGCACCGTCCTCGGGTTCACCACGCTCACGCGCCGGGCCATACACCCGCTGCCGTCGTGGACCCACCGCCTCATCCCGAAGTTCCTCTATCCCGCGTGCGCCCGAGACGAAGACGGCGGCGCGGTCTGGCTCATCGACGTCACCAGGCTCGAGGAGCCCTCATGAACACGTACTCGGCCCGACCATGGGCCAGGACATACATTCGAATGGAGTTATAGATGCAGGTTTGGGTCAAGGTATGCCTGCCCGTGCTCATCGCGGCCGCGCTCGCGTGCGTGCTCGTGGGGTTCGCGCAGCCCGAGAACCGCGGCGCGTTCATCGTCATCATGGCGGTGTCGGCGGTGATCCTGGCATGGATCAACTACCGGCAGGTCGCGCAGCTAGGCGAGCTCGCAGAGCACCTCGAGCGGCTCGCCGCCGGCGACCTCGACTACCGCCGCTCGCTCATCACGCGTGAGGACGAGCTAGGCAAGATCGCGACGTCGAGCGATCGCCTCGCGCGCCAGCTCCGAGACGCCGTCGCGCGCTCCGAGGCGCTCGCCAAGGGCGACCTCGGTGAGCTCGAGTTGGGCGACCGCGCGCGCCGCCCGAGGCGCCTCTCCGAGGTCGACCTCCCCATCGAGCGCGACGCGGGGCCGCTCACGCAGCACCTCGCGAACCTGCACAACCGCCTGCGCCGCCTGACCCTCCAGGCGCACATCGTCGCCAACGACGAGCTCGACGACGCCCTGCTCGACGAGCCGATCCAGGGCGAGCTCGGCGTCGTCTTCGGCCACATGGTCGAGAACCTTCGCGCGCTCGCCGACCGCGCCTCGGGCATCGCCCACGGCGACCTCACGCGCTTCGCCGAGCGAGAGGGCGCGCTCGCCAACGCCTTCGACGACATGGTCTCCGGGCTCCGCGGAGTCGTCGACGAGATCTCGGACAACACCCTCCACTTCTCCACGAGCGCCGAGGAGATCATCGTCGTCCTGCGTGACCAGGAGCTCGCCGCCTCACACCAGGCGTCGAGCGTCGAAGAGACCCAGCGCACCATGGAGACCCTGCTCTCGTCGGCCAGGCGCATCGCCGAGTCCGCGCAGACCGTCTTCAAGTCCGCCGAGCGCACGCAGGCCAACAACCGCCTGATCGCCGACCGCGCCGCCGAGCTCAAGAGCCACACCGAGCGCATCGGTGAGATCCTCGAGTCCATCAAGGAGATCGCCGACCGCTCCGACCTGCTCGCGCTCAACGCCTCGCTCGAGGGGCTGCGCGCCGGCGAGGCGGGCAAGGGCTTCACGCTCGTCGCCGCCGAGATGCGCCGCCTCGCCGAGAACATCAAGGTCAGCGTCAGCGACGTCAAGGAGCTGCTCAGCGACATCCGCGAGTCCGCGCTCTCCTCGGCCATGGCCATCGAGGAGGGCACGCGCCTGTCCGAGCGCACCACCGACTCCGCCCTCAAGATCACGCTCATCACGCAGCAGCAGCAGTCGGGCACCGAGCAGGTCACCCAGTCGATGGAGGAGCTCTCGCACCTGATCAACCAGGGCCTCGCGGGCACCCGCCAGGTCACCACCGCCGCCAGCGAGCTCTCCGACCTCTCCAACAACATGCGCTCCATCAGCGACAACTTCCTCGTCGACGGTCACGACCGCCCCTCGTCCGTGCGCACCTCCGGGGGCTTCACGGCCGCGCGCCCCCGCGGCCGCGGCCGCGAGACCGGCTCCCACCGCAAGGTCGCCCCGAAGGTGAAGCCCATCCGCAAGGCGGCGCCCAAGCGCGCCGAGAGCTTCGAGTCCGGCAAGACCATCAACCTCGGGATCTCCCCGCTCGCGGTGAGCACGTCCCAGTCGGCCGAGTTCAAGACCTCGCGCAAGCCCGGCCGCCAGCAGCAGAAGACTCCCGTCTCCACATCCAGCCAGGACGCGCTCGTCTCCCCCACCGTCGACGTCTCGCAGGCCTCCGACGAGCTGCGCGACCTCTTCGAGGATCAGAAGGAGTCATCCCTCCTGAACGACTCCTCCATCGAGGAGACCTTCGACGCCATCGAGCGTCAGCTCGGCTCCGAGATCAGCGAGGACGGCTCCTGATGTGTGCCTCCCCGTACACCGCGCGAGGGGTCCATGGGCATCGGTGACCTCATCGAGAAGTTCAGAGGCGTCGCGCTCGATCGCATCGAGCAGATGAACCTGATCATGGTCGCGCTCGAGCGCGAACCCGACGACGGCTCGAGCTCCGAGGCGTTGCTGCGCGAGATCCACACCCTCAAGGGTGAGGCCAAGATGATGGGCTTCGCCGACATCAACCTCGTCGCGCACCAGACCGAGTCGCTGCTCATCGCCGCCTCCGAGCGCGCGTTCGACGTCGACGCCTCCTTCGCCGACTGCATCTTCGAGGGCTTCGACGTCCTGCGGCTCCTGCTGACCAAGCGCGCCGGCGCCTCCGACGAGCCGATCGACATGACCGGCTTCAACGAGCGCGCCTCCCGCATCATCCACAACCTCGAGCTCGACGAGCCGCCCACGCGAGAGGTCCTGGTCGAGGCGCCCCCCAGGAACGCCGGGCGCGTCTCCGACCTCACCAGCCTTCCCTCCTCTCCTGCCGACCCCGGCGCCGAGGAGCTCGGCGCGCGCGTGATCTTCACCGACCCCGACCTCGAGATCGGCCACGACCCGTCCTCCTCCGACGTCGAGGACGTCCTCCACCTCACCGCCATGCGAGGCCGCAAGCTCGTCCGCTCGGCGGCCCCCGAACGCAACACGTTCGAGTACTCCAAAGATGAGGTCAGCCGACCCGCCACTGGCCTGCGGCTCCAGACCGACAGCGTCCTGCGCGTGCGCCTCGACCGCCTCGAGCGCATCGGCGCCGTCGCCTCCGAGGTCCTCCTGCTCAGCAAGCGCATGGACTACCACGTGCGCGCGCTCCAGGACGTGCGCGGCGAGCTCAAGGAGTGGCTCAACCGCGCCGGCGCCGACCTCCCGAAGAGTCACCTCGCCGCGCTGCGCCAGACCCTCCATCGCCTCGACGCCTCCATCATCTCGACCTCCGACGACAGCCGGAAGGGAAGCATGCGGACCTCGCAGCTCGACGAGGAGGTCCGGTCCCTGCGCCACGTCCCGCTCGCCCAGTCCGTGAGCCACTACCCGCGCGCGGTCCGCGACCTCGCCAAGAGCCAGGGCAAGCGCGTCCGGTTCTCACTCGACATCGGCACGATCGAGGTCGACCGCCCGGTCCTCACGACGCTGGCCGACCCGCTGCTCCACCTCGTGCGCAACGCCGTAGACCACGGCATCGAGAGCCCCAGCGAGCGCGTCGCCTCGGGCAAGGAACCCGAGGGCGAGATACGCCTGAGCGTCGAACACGTCGGCGACGGCCTGCGCGTCACGCTCAGCGACGACGGCCGCGGCATCGACACCGACTTCATGCGCGAGCGCGCCGTCGCCAAGGGCCTGATCACCCTCGAGAGCTCCCTCGCCATGGACGAGCAGGAGGCGCTCGGGCTCGTGTTCAGGCCCGGCTTCTCGACCCGCGAGGTCGTCAGCGACGTCTCCGGCCGCGGCATCGGCATGGACGTCGTCCTGCGCCACATCACCACCGCCGGCGGCAACGTCGAGGTCTCGAGCGAAGTCGGCCAAGGCACGACCTTCACGCTGCGCGTGCCGCTCTCGAGCGTGGTCGTCTCGGCGCTGCTCGTCCGGTTCGGCGGGCGCGTCTTCGGCATCCACGCCAAGGACATCGAGCGCGTCGTGGACGCGCCCGCCAAGGCGCTGCGTTACGTCCACGGCGCGCCGTGCGTGAGGGACGAGGACGGCTCGCTCATCGCGCTGATCGACTGGCGCACGCCGCTCGGGCTGCCCGAGGTCAAGCTCACCGGCAAGTCGTCGCTGCGCGTGCTCATGATCCGCGACGGCGTCCGCCTCGTGGGCGTCGTCGTCGACGAGGTCATGGGTGAGCGCCAGGCGCTCAACCGCCCGCTCGGGGAGTTCCTCAAGGGCGTGCGGATGTGCCGCGGCGTCGCGCTCACGGACGCCGACGAGATCATCCCGCTGCTCAACGTCGTGGAGATGCTCGCGCGCGCCCAGCGCCAGGAATCCGCCTCGATCCGCCAGACGCTGGGCGGCGGCGACCCGAACCAGCGCTTCGACCGGTCTTACTCGACCGTCCAGATGCGCTCGCTCGCCACGCTCAAGACGATCCTCGTGGCCGAGGACTCCGAGATCACCCGCGCGCTGGTGACTGGCATCCTGCGCGGCCTGGGCTACCGCGTGCTCGAGGCCGACGACGGCCAGATGGCCTGGGAGATGCTCCAGGAGCACCGCGTCCACCTCATCATGACGGACGTCCAGATGCCGCGCATGTCCGGGCTACAGCTCCTCGAGAAGGCGCGCGGCGACGAGCGCTTCGCCACCATCCCCGCCATCGTCCTCTCCACGCTCGGCTCGCCCGAGGACAAGGAGCGCGCGATGCAGCTCGGCGCCGACGGCTACCTCGTCAAGCTCGACTTCCGCGAGAAGGACCTCATCTCCACGGTCCAGCGCTACCTGGGCTGAGGGGTGATGTTCGCCTCGGGGTGGCCGGTGTCGTCGTACGAGTCCAGCGCGAGCGAGGACACCTCACCATCTGACGCGACGAGGCCCACTCGCGCGCCATCCTCGGTGAAGAAGGCGAGCTCGGTCTCCGCCTCGTCGGCGGGAACTCCGGGTAACCTGATCAACGTGTACGTGAACTGCTGGAGTTGCCCCTCATGGAGCACCACGGCCTCTCCGTCGCTCGGGGACCATGTGATCACGTACGTCGCCGTGCCTGGGGCAGACGGGTCCTCACACACCTCCTCGTCCGCGTACGCCGGCGGGACGAAGGCGTCCGACAGCAGCGCCGCCAGGCGCACTCCCAGCGGAGCCTGGGCCACGTCGGCCGTGGTGCCCTCGTCCACGCTGTCGACCGTCAGGTCCACGCGCAGCGTCCCCTGCGCGTTGGATGCCTCGTAGGCGCGGGGGATGCCCTGGATGGCGCGCAGGCCGCCCTCGAGCCTGGCGTTCTCGGGACCCATGCGCTCTTCGCAGCTCGAGTACGACGGCGCGCACGCGGACAGCGTGGTGATGGCGATGAGGGCGAGCAGCTCGAGGGATCGGGTCATGCTGTCTCCAGGCGGAGGGGTCTCGAGTGAGGGTTCGAGGACCACCGTAGAGAAACATCGAGCACGGCGCCTGCGCGCCGCGCCGCGCCGCCAAAGCACTGCGCCGCAGCGTATGGAGTCGAGGCCCACGGCCCCACGAAACCACAGCGACCCTCCTGCGGCAATGCCACGGGAGGGTCGCGTGCTGCGTCGGCGATCACTCAACCGCCGGGGGGACCACCCATGCCGCCGCCCATGCCTCCGCCCGCTTCGACGCCATCGAACGAGCCTACGTTGCCCTGGAGGTCTCCCGCGAAGAGGATGTAGAGGTCGTCGAGGAAGATCTCGTTGATGACGTGGTAGTGGTACTCGGGTTCGGTCGAGTACTGGTTCACCGAGGTGTGGCCACCCGACGCGTCGAGGTCCGTCGGGTACGACCCGGTCGAGTTGCACTTGCGACCGTAGATGAAGAACCCGTCGGTGAGGACGCCGATGAGGCTGGAGTCGTCGTCCGAGAGGTAGAGGGGCTCCAGGTGGTAGTGGTACACGGACGGCCCGATGTGGGCGCCCGTGAAGTCGAGCCCCGTGACGACGCCTCCTCCAAGCGGTCCGTTGCCTTCCTGATCGTTGAAGATCGCGGCGCCCGAGATGGCGATGCCTATCGAGCCGAGCGCCGTGGCCGTCGTCTCGTCGGCAAGCGTCGGAGTCAACGGGATGCGCAGCGTCGCGGAGGCGTCGAAGCCGGGGATCCTCGCGCCCGCCATCTTCGACGCCATGAGCTCGGTGGGCTCCTCGTAGAGGTCTTCGCCCTCACCCCAATACGGTGAGGGGTGGTTGGGCAACCCGTTCGTCTCGATGACGACCGCGCCGTCCTCGATGTAGATGTCGGTGTTGTCCTCGTCGAACTCCGCGAACGCGGGGTGCAGCTCGCCCGTCGTGTTGTTCGACGCGTTGTTCGACGCGTTGTTCGACGCGTTGTTCGACGCGTTGTTCGACTCTTCTTCGCTCGAGCCACACGCGCAGAGGAGCGCAAGCGACATCCCAGCAGCGAGCCATTTCGTGTTCATCATCGTGTCCGTTGGTTCTGTAAATGCGTGCTTCGACGTCGACTACCGCGCCACCGGCGGCGACCCCGTCCAAGCCGAGGAGCGGCCGCGGGGTCGTGTCTGCCCGACCGTTCACCACGACGTGGGAACTGACTGGCATGCATTTGCAAAGCACAGACCACATCCACAACAGTGGGTTCACGCCCAGCGCGAGCCACCCTCGGCGGATTGAGCGAGCCCCCTCGTGAGAACGATGGTCGCGTCGACGTGAACGACGTTCACACACGGGCTGGAGAGGTGCGGGCAGGCGGTCAGGCTCTCTAGACACGCCCCCTCGAGGAGCGCGCGGAGGTCACGCCACGCTCACCAGGAGCCGGCCTTCGCCTCGCACGCCTCGCGCGCCTCCTTCACGGCCGCCGTGTCCGGCGCGCGCTTGAGGTACTCCATCGCCTCCTCGTGCTCGCCCATACGGGCGGTCGCCAGCCCGAGGATCTCCCAGACTCGCTTCATCTGCTTGTCGGAGATCGTGGAGACCGACGCGCGGAGCTGGTGGCAGAGGCGGGCGGCCTCGCGCCAATCCTCGTCGGCGAACGCGGCCTCGGCGCCGCTCAGCAGCTCCTTGCCGAAGTCGCTCATCGGCCTGGCGCGGCCAGAGCCGCGCGAGACCAGCGGCGCGCCGGACTGGAGCGCGTTGTAGTTGTCCATGCCGAGCATGAACACCACGAGCACCAGGAAGAACGCCTGCGCGGTGACCGCGTAGGCGCCCGCGAGGACGAGCGCGGCCATGCTGACGCGCAGCGCCCAGGTGCGGGCGCTGGCCTCGGGCATGAGGCGGCGCAGCAGGAGGTGGAACAGGCGGCCGCCGTCGAGCGGGTAGATCGGCGCGAACAGGTTGATCAGGCCCCACAGGATGCTGAAGTAGGCGAACGCGCTGAGGAACGTGCCGACCCACGGGATCGCGAGGACCTCGGGCGCGAAGAAGACGCCGGCGAACACGGCGGCGCCTGCGATGATCTCGAGCAGCGGGCCGCCGACGAGGACGAGCGCGTCGTCGCGGTCGGAGGAGGCGGGGCGGTGAAAGCACAGGCCGCCGAGGCCGTGGATGAGGACCGCCGCGCCCAGCTTGAACCGCAGCGCCACGATCGCGTGGCCATACTCGTGGATGAGCACCGACAGGAACACGGCGGCCGCGAGCGCGGTGCCAGGGACGATGCCGTTGAAGCCCACGACGATCACGAGCAGGATGAGGAACGTCGGGGAGACGGAGACGGGCACGCCGCCCGCCTCGTAGATCTTGAAGCCCTGGGTACCGAACATCGCGCTAAGCCTCTGTGGTGGAGGCGCCCGGGG
>CAJXPN010000184.1 GCA_913058025.1 uncultured Myxococcales bacterium
ACGAGATTTCTGCCTGTCTCGTGGGCTCGGAGATGTGTATAAGAGACAGGTGCCGCTGCGATGAGCGTGGTCGCGGCGCGGTCGGTCGGTGGGTCGAGCTCACCGAGGTCGGGCTGGCCGAGCGCCTCGAGGCGCTCGGCCAGCGACGGGTGCGTGTCCGAGAACGTGCTCTTGCGCCCGAGCGCGGCGCCGAGCTGCGAGGTGATGTCGTGGTCCTCGGCGAGCGCGTCGTTCATCTCCAGGAAGAGCTCACGGGGAGGATCGGGTTCGATGGCGGAGCGCGACCTCAGCCCCTTCCAGAAGACATCGTCGAGCCACTCGCCGTCGGCGTGGACGCGGGCGAGCGCGCGCGCCGCGGTCGCCTCGTCGGTGACCTTGGCCGCGGACGCGTCCGCCTCGTACTCGTTGGCGCGCGCGAGCGCGAACGAGTACGCGTTGAAGTAGGGGATGAAGCGCGTGAACAGGGGCCGGAAGAGCATGCTCGACTGCTCCCCGAGCTGGGTACGAAGCCGGTGCAGTGAGATCCGCTGCCTGTAGATCCAGTTGCCGAAGCGGCTGTGGTCACCCGCCATGTGCCCGAGCTCGTGCCCGATCACCGAGCGGAGCTCCTCGGCCGAGAGCGACATCATCAGCGGCAAACCGAGGATCAAGTAGTTCTGGTAGATCCCGAACATCCCGAAGACGGGGTGCTGGTTGGCCGCGGCGTTGTAGTCGTCGGTGACCACGACCGCGTGGATCGGGCTGGCGTCGAGCGAGGCGCGGATCTCCTCGATCATGGCGAACAGCTCGGGCGCCTCGGCGGGCGTCAGGCGCTCGCCCTCGGGCGGGTCGAGCCGCACGACCAGTGACTTGCCCACGCTCCACATCAGCGCGAGCGCGGGCAGCCCGACGTAGATCCCGACCTTGATGAACAGGAACGGTCGTATGAACGCGAGCGCACACAGCGCCACCGCGAGCGCGCCCACGAGCGCGGTCACCATGATCACGTAGCCGTAACAGAACACCGCGAGCGCGGCGACGCGCAGCTTGTAGGCGCGCGGAGACGTGCGTGCGTAGTCCTCGAGCCGACGCACCATCGCGTCGTACTCCTTGAGCGTCATGTCTTTCATGAAATGGTCCCTCCCAGTTGTTCGAACGAGCGCGCAGTTTAGCTCATTGTTCTGGGCATGACGAGCGGTCCGCGGCTCACCATGCGACGCCCGATGGCTCGACCTCTTCTTCTTCCGTGGCCGCTGCCTTCTCCTCCTCCGCCACGGCGGCATCTTCCGCGGCCGCGGCCTCGCCGGAGGGTGGCGGTCTGGGTGGGGCGAGGCCGAGGCCGCGCTCGGCCTCGACCTCGGCGCGGATCTTGGCGCGCAGGGCGTCCCACTCCTGCGAGTCGATGTGGCCCGAGCCGTCCAGGTCGTGCTCGAGCATCGCCCCCGGCGTGCCCGTGATGCGGTCCAGGCGCGCGGCCATTTCCATGTTGATCCGCTGCTCGGCGCTCATCTCGGCGTCCGGCGCGTGGAGCGGCCTGGCCGCGAGCGCGGGCGCCGCGACTCGCCGAGGGTCCTCGCCGTGCCAGCCGATGATGGGGACGGAGCCGTGCTTCTCGAACAGGCCAGAGCCGAGGTACGTCACGGGGTCGTCGGCGCGGCGAGCCTCGAACTCGAACCGGAAGTGCCGGTTGTGCTTGCCGCCGGTGGACCAGACCTTGACCTCGGAGATCTCGAGGCCGTGGCGGCGGAGCTCACGGGTGAGGTCTTCCTTCCGCGCGTCGCGTTGCGTCGACTCGATGAACCACCCGATCGCGACGATCGCCAGGGTCAGAGCTATGAAGGCTGCGGTGCTCATGGGGAACCCGTGTCGTTTAGGGCGCGCTCGGTGGCGCGCAGATGGTCCGGCATCACCAGGAGCCTGGCGGCTTGTCCGAGAGCGGCGTGATGTTGGGGATGGCGGCGATGCCTCGCTCGGCCTCGACCTCGGCGCGGATCTTGGCGCGCAGGGCCTCCCACTCGAGCGCGTCGACGTGGCCCGAGCCGTCCATGTCGTGCTCGAGCATCGCCCCGGGGGTCTTCGCGATCGCGTCGAGGCGGGCGCTCACCTCCCTCCGGATCTGCGCGTCGACGTCCTGGCTGATCCGTGGCGCGCTCGGGGCGTTGAACCGATTGTAGGTCGTCTGGTCAGGGAACCAGGAGCGGTTCTTCGACGGGTTCACGTCACACCACTCGACGTGTGGCCTGTCGCCGCCCACCTCGAAGCGCCCGAACCCGTCGTGGGTTGCCTCCTCACCGGGGCGGCGAGCGGTGAACCGGAAGGTGTAGTAGGTGTTACCCCTGGTCCCGTTCGTCCCGACGCTGATGTCGACGAGTTCGAGGCCCAGTCGCTCGAGCTTCTCCTCGACGTCGAGTCTCCGCGCTCTGCGCACCTGCCTGCTCGAATAGAAGGCGTACGCGATGACGCAACCGAGCAGGATGTAGACGAAGTTCGGGTCCATGGGTGACCTCACGTGTCGAGTCGTGGGGCCATCTTACAAGACGAATGGCGCTCGAGTGAAGCGCCATGGTGCCTCACTCCACGGTGACCGACTTCGCGAGGTTGCGGGGCTGATCGACGTCGGTGCCCTTGAAGTCGGCGATGTAATAGGACAGCAGCTGCATGACCACGACGGTGAGCAGCGGCTGGGTGAACTCGCCCGCCTCGGGGATGCGTAGGACCACGGTGGAGTGGGGCGTGAGCTGCTCGTCGCCCTCGGTCACGACCGAGATCACACGCCCGCCGCGTGCCTTGACCTCCTCGAGGTTGCTCACGACCTTCTCGAAGACGCGGTCGCGCGGCGCGAGGACGACGACGGGGAGCGACTCGTCGATGAGCGCGATCGGCCCGTGCTTCATCTCGCCGGCGGCGTAGCCCTCGGCGTGGATGTAGCTGATCTCCTTGAGCTTGAGCGCCCCCTCACACGCGATGGGGTGCTGGACGCCGCGGCCGAGGAAGAGGAAGGAGGACGCGTCGGAGAAGCTGTGCGCGATCGTCTGGTAGGGGGTGATGTCCTCGAGCAGCTGCTCCATGAGCGTGGGCACCGAGCGCAACTCCGCGAGCAGCGCGGCGGCGGCCTCCGAGGAGAGCGTGTCTCGCCGACGCCCGAGCCACACCGCGAGCATCGACACCGCGGCGAGCTGGGTGGTGAACGCCTTGGTCGAGGCGACGCCGATCTCGGGCCCCGCGTGTGTGTAGAAGACGCCGTCTGCCTCACGCGCGATCGTCGACTCGACGACGTTGCACACGCCCAGCGTCTTCGCGCCCATCCTTCGTGCCATGCGCATCGCCGCCAACGTGTCCGCGGTCTCGCCGGACTGGCTGATCGCGATGCACAGCGTGCGGTCGTCGATGATCGGGTCGCGGTAGCGGAACTCGCTGGCGAGGTCGACCTCGACGGGGACCCTCGCGTAGCGCTCGATGAGGTACTTGGCGACCTGCGCGGCGTAGTAGCTCGTGCCGCAGGCCACGAACGTGATCTTGGTCGCCGCGGCGAGCCACGCGTCGTCGATCTCGACCTCGGCGAGCGAGACGTCGTCTCCGCCGGGCATGATGCGGCCGCGCAGCGTATCCACGATGCGCGCGGGCTGCTCGTGGATCTCCTTGAGCATGAAGTGCTTGTAGCCCTGCTTCTCGGCAGAGACGGGGTCCCAGTTGATCGTCTTGACGGCGCGCTCGATCGGCTCGCCGTTCTCCGCGAAGACGCTCGCGGTGCCCGCGCGCAGGACCGCGGTGTCGCCGTCCTCGAGGAAGACGAAGTCGCGCGTGTGGGAGAGGACGGCGGGGACGTCGCTCGCGGCGAAGACCTCGCCGTCGCCCAGGCCAAGGACCATGGGCGAGGCCGAGCGAGCCACGACGATCTCGTCGGGGCTCTCGGCGCGCATCACCACGAGCGCCCAGGAGCCGCGGGCGCGGCCGAGCGCGCGGCGCACCGCGGCGTGCAGGCTGCCGCCGGGATCGCGCCCGAGCTCGGCGTCGATCAGGTGCGCGATCACCTCGGTGTCGGTCTTGGACTTGAAGTCGCGACCCTCCGCGCCAAGCTCCGCTTTGAGCTCGACGTAGTTCTCGATGATGCCGTTGTGCGCCACGATCACGCTGCCGGCGCGGTGCGGGTGCGCGTTGACCTCGTTGGGCTTGCCGTGGGTCGCCCAGCGCGTGTGGCCCAGGCCGATCGTCCCCTCGAACGCGTCCCCGTGGAACGTGCGGTAGAGGTTCGCGAGCTTTCCCTCGGCGCGCGCGATGCGCACGCCGCCGTCGCCACACGAGATGGCGATCCCCGCCGAGTCGTATCCCCTGTATTCGAGGCGCTGGAGGCCCTCGAGGAGGATCGAACTGCAAGGCCTCTCACCCACGTAACCCACGATTCCACACATAGTTTTTCCTCTTCCGATGAGTGTCCGGAGCGCGCCGCGCTCCTCGATGTCGTCTATCTAGCACAACGCGCGTTCTCGTGTCGCATCGCGCGCTCGCAGTGCCTGTGCATGCGATCCGTCCATGCGGTGGGTCTAGAGCATCGAGCGTGCCAGGTCGCATTCCCTGTATGTCGCGGGTTCACGCCGCCTCGTGTCTCGCGCTGAGACGCCCGAGCGTCCAGCCCGTGTCAGGCCGAGACGCCCCGAGGTGACGCACCACGAGATGGCGGCTATAAGAGAGGCGTTCCGGTCAGACGTGACGAAGAGGTCGATGGTGGACGAGTCAGAGAAGACGCGGGAGGGCACGAGCGCCGCGGGCGGGCGCGGGGTCGTGATCCTGATGGTCGCCCTCATGGTCGGCGGCACGGCGGCGTGGAACGCGTGGGACTACTTGGGCACCGAGGGCCTCGACCCCAAGAAGGTCAAGGCGATGGCCAAGGAGTACGAGAAGGAGTGCATGGAGGACCTCGGCGACGAGCGCACGTGCAAGCGCCACATCGGGCGCTGGCACCGCGAGTGTCTGCCCTCGGGTATCGACCGCGCCGCGCCCGACGAGCCCACCCGGAAGCTCCGCTACGATCTGGAGTCGTACACGGCGTGCATGCGCCCGAAGCGAGGCAAGGAGTGAACGGTCTTCGCTCATGTTTGATCACGTGCGTCGCCGTGCTGAGCGTGGCGGGATGTTTACGGAATGACACGAGCTGCGCCGAGGACACCGACTGCTTCGGCGCTCAGGTCTGCCAGGCCGGCGCGTGCGTCATGTTCGTGACGGTCGACGCCGGCCCCCTTGACGTGGGCGGCGACGCCACGAGCACACCAGACGCAGCGGACGCAGCGGACGCAGCGGACGCAGCGGACGCAGCGGACACAGCGGACGCAGCGGACGTCGCTGATGCCCCCGACGCCGGCCCGCCCGCCGACGCATGGGTCGTCCTCGCGCGGACGACCATCAGCTACCCTGTGCGCTCCGTCCTGCGCGCCAACGGAGACCTCACCGTCGCCTACGACTCCGGCGACTCCAGCCTGTTCGAGTTCGTCACGCGCCGCGGCGACGGTACGCTCGTCACGCCCAAGAGCGCGGACCCGGGCACCGAGATCCTGTCCGACTGGAGACTCATCGGGGGTGACGTGCTCAGGATCGTCTACGCCGACTTCGACGGCGACCTGATGGTCATGACGCACGCCGCTCAGAACGACGCGTGGTCCTCGCGCGAACTCATCCCTCGCGTCGCGCCCAGGCTCCTGTTCTACACGACCGCGCTCCAGTACTTCGGCGGCCGCCTCGCCGGCGCGTTCGTCGATCTGCGGAACACACCCTCCGGGCAGTCCGGTGAGGGCGCGGTATGGTTCGACGAGAACCTCGCCGAGGGCGGGCTCCTCGAGCTCCAGGAGCTCGCCTTCGACGAGGCGATCCCCGAGGCCCTCACCGTGCCCCTCCCAGACGGCGCGGCCCTGGCGCTGTGGCACTCCGATCGTGAGACGGTCCGGTTCGCCAGGGTGAGCGCCTCGGGGGCGTTCTCTCCAGCGGAGCTGGATCGTGGCAGCGGCGGCGTGACGTACGAGCACGGGAGGTTCCTGCGCGCCGCGTTGGCGTCGAACGGGGGTGTCTGGGTGGCCTACGCGTTCGGTAGCAACTCCGGACACGACGTCCGCGTGGTCGTGATCAAGCCCGACGGGACCTTCTACTTCCCCTACGACGACCTCGATCTGGGCGAGTTCGGGGACCTCCAGGACCTCGACCTCGTCGTGCGAGGCGACGAGGCGCACCTCGTGATTCAGCGCTCGAGCCTGGAGTCGTCCGACTCCAGCCTGGTCTGGGCGAGCTACGACGGCACCCGCTGGATCGAGGACGTCCTCGACTCGACCACGCCCGGGTCGCGGTTCGTCCGCGCGTATGGCGTCGCGGATGGCGCGCACGTCGTCTACACGGGCTACTCGGACGTGGCGCCGGTAGGCAGCGAGTTGAGGTACCAATGGGTCGACTTGTGAGGTGGCGCGGTGTGCTCGTGGCGGTCGTTGGTCTCGAGGGTGAGCGTCGACGAGTAAGGCGGCGGCGTGCACATCTTCTATCAGGCGGCGTCCGATGGGCGCCTCGAGCTCAGGTATCAGCGCTGACCAGAGGGCGCGGTGACGGTGAGGGCAGACGTATGAGTGGTCGTGTGAGGGTGAGCGCGTGGGTGGCGTGGGTGGCGATGATTGCGTCGACGGCGGGGTGCCTTCGCGCCGATCGCACGTGCGCCGACGCGACGGACTGCCTGGCGAACGAGGTCTGCGCCATCGAGGGGTTCTGCGTCCTCGCGACGCTGACCCCGGACGAGGGCGACGCCGGCGAGGGCGACGCCGGCGAGGGCGAGGGCGACGCGGCCCCGGGGCCAGACGTGGGCGGCGACGCGGGGGCGTGCGCGCCCGGTGAGGCGCTGTGCAACGGGGCGTGCTGCGCGCAGACGCGCGATGGCGGCGTGTTGACCTGCGCCCCCGAGGTCGCGGCGTGCGAGTACGCCGTTGAGGGGGGCGTGCTGTCTTGCGCGCCGGGAGCCTCGGGTTGCAGCTACAGGTGCGATGACGGCTTCGTGGCGTGCGAGGGCGCCCGGCAGGGGTGTTGCCCCGAGCGCCCCGCGCCGATCGCGCCCGACGTCACGCTCTCGAGCGACGCCAAGGTCGGGTTCAGGGGCAACGACGTCGAGCTCGTCGTCGACGCGCTCGGCACCGCCCACGCCCTCTACTCGTTCGCCGGCGAGCCCAACGGCGACCTGAGCGGGCTGCGTCACCGGGTCTTCGACGGCGATCGCTGGCGAGACGAGGTGGTCGTGGACCCGACCCTCGGGGCCGCGCGCGGCATCTCCGCAGAGCTGGATCGCGGCGGGACGCTCCACACCATCTGGACGAGGGACTTCACGGGGCAGGTCGGCATCGAGCAGGGGACGTTCTACAGCACGCGCGACCCTTCGGGGCGCTGGTCACCGGCGCTCTCGCTGACCGGGGACCGCGCGAGCGCCGGGGGGAGCCTCGTCGTGGACACGGACGGGGTGGCGCACGTGCTCCTCTCGAAGGCCAACAGCGCGTCGGGCGTCTCGCAGTACGAGACGCTGTCTCTTATACACATCTGACGCTGCC
>CAJXPN010000185.1 GCA_913058025.1 uncultured Myxococcales bacterium
AGATTTCTGCCTGTCTCGTGGGCTCGGAGATGTGTATAAGAGACAGGCCGGGGAGGTCACGCTCGAGCTCACGCTGCCGGACGGGGTACGGGCCGAGCGCGTGTGGGGTGGCCGCGCGGTCGAGCTCGACGGGGGCGTACGGATCGAGCTCGGGAGGCTCGTGGGCTACTCCGGGGAAGAGCTCTTCGACTCGTTGGTGTTGATCCGGGTGTCTCGGGGCGAAGGCGCGGCGGAGGGCGCAGGCGTGGTGTTCGAGGGCGCCGATGTGGCGCTGGCGCCAGCCGAGCTCGGGGACATGGGAGACGCGGCGACCGCGCTCGAGTCGATCGAGGGTGCGCTGGGTGCGTTCGAGGCCGGGGGGCCAGAGCGGGCGCGTGGGATCGCGCGCTCGGGGGCGCGCGAGGTGACGCCGCGAGGACGCGACGCGAGGCTACTCGACGCGTTGGCGGATGGGCTGGAGGATTTCATCGGGAGATGAATTGCGGGCGATGAATCTCGCGACTAACGTGCGCGGGTACAGGATTCGAGGAATCAGTAGAGAAGAGGCGAAGATGTCGAAGAGAGCCCTCACGATCGCCGCGCTCGCGTGTGCGATGGCCATGACCGCGTGTACGACCCCTCCGGAGATACCGGATCAGAACACGGAGCGGCGAGCGTACCGCTCGACGGGAGGAGTCCAGGGTGAGGGAGACCCGGCGGGGGACGTGAAGGGTGAGGGAGAGGGCGAGCCGACCTCACCGCCGGTGGCGGAGCGCGAGGGGCCGCCGAAGGCGGCGGGTCCCGTGGCGATGGTGAACGGGGCGCCGGTGACGGCGGAGGCGTTCAACGCGCAGGTCGAGCAGCTCCTGGCGGCGGGCAGGGTCGAGCCGAAGATGTTGTGGGAGCTGCGCCAGCAGCTCGTGGACAACCTGATCAACCAGGAGCTGCTCGAGCAGTCGGTGAAGGGGGCCGACGTCGAGGTCACCGAGGCCGACATCGACGCCAAGCTCGTGGAGGCGCGCGCGGACTTCGACCTGTTCAAGAAGATGAACCCCGGGACGACGGCGACGTTCGAGCAGATGTTGACGTCGCTCGGGATGGACCCGAACGCGCCTCGCGAGGGGTTCGCCAAGGCGATCGTGATCGAGCGGCTGCTCGAGTCGCGCGGCTACATCAAGCCGAGCGAGGAGGAGGTCCGGGCGTTCTACGATGGGAACCTCGAGCGTTTCAGCGCGCCCGAGCGCGCGAGGGCGAGCCACATTCTGGTGAAGGTCGCGGACAGCGCGAGCGAGGCGGACTGGGCCGCGGCGCAGGTGAGGGCGGAGGCGCTCGCGGCGGAGGCGAAGGCGCCGGGGGCAGACTTCCCGGAGCTGGCGAAGCAGAAGTCCGAAGGACCCAGCGGCCCTGGCGGAGGAGACCTCGGGTTCTTCACGCGGGACAAGATGGTCAAGCCGTTCGCGGACGCGGTCTGGGGGATGGACACGGGGGAGGTGTCCGATCCGGTGCGCACGCGCTTCGGGTGGCACGTGATCAAGAAGACGGAGCATCAGCCTGCCGGGCCGCTCCCCTACGACACGTTGAAGGAGCCGCTCAAGCGCCAGCTCGCGGCGCAGCGCTTCCAGATCGCGCTCAAGGGGTACCTCGAGGCGCTCAGGGGAGAGGCCGAGATCGAGCTGATGACGCAGAACATCCGCTGACGTGAAAGCGCGCGCGGTGGGAGCGGGAGCGCTGGCCAAGGTCGGCGCGATGGGCTATGTTCCGGCCTGATTTTGGAGCGTCTTTTCGTGGCGCTTCGTCAGATGAACACCACTCGCTTTTCAAGGAGGGTCGCATGACCAGCCCAGTCCGCGTCGCAGTCACAGGTGCCGCCGGTTCGATCGGATACTCGCTCCTCTTCCGCATCGCCTCGGGCGAGATGCTGGGGCCCGACACTCCCGTGATCCTCCACCTCATCGAGATCCCTCAGGCCGTGGACAAGGTCGAGGGCGTGGTGATGGAACTCAACGACTGCGCGTTCCCGCTGCTCAAGGACGTGGTCGTCACGGACGACCCGATGGTCGGCTTCGACGGCGTGAACATCGCGATCCTCGTGGGCGGCCGCCCGCGTGGGCCGGGCATGGTCCGCGCGGACCTCATCAAGGCCAACGGCCCGATCTTCACGGGAATGGGCGAGGCGATCAACGCCAAGGCCGCCGACGACATCCGCGTGGTGGTCGTGGCGAACCCGTGTAACACGAACGCGCTGATCACGGCGGCGAACGCCCCCGACGTCCCGAACGAGCGCTTCACCGCGCTCACGCGCCTGGACCAGAACCGCGCGCGCCATCAGCTCGCGAACAAGGCCGGCGTGTCGGTCAACGACGTGACGAACATGGGCATCTGGGGCAACCACTCCAACACGATGTACCCGGACTTCTTCGGCGCCAAGATCGGCGGCAAGGCCGTCTCCGAGGTCATCACCGACCACGAGTGGCTCAAGGGCGACTTCATCTCGACGGTCCAGGGTCGCGGCAAGGCGATCATCGGCGCGCGCGGCGCGTCGAGCGCGGCGAGCGCGGCGAACGCCGCGATCGAGCACGTGCGTGACTGGTTCACCGAGACGCCCGAGGGCGACTGGGTCTCGATGGCGATCCCGAGCGGCGCGTACGGGATCGAGGAGGGCCTCGTGTTCTCGTACCCGGTCCGCTGTGACGGCAAGGGCAACTACGAGATCGTGGAGGGCCTCGAGCTCAACGACTTCGCCAAGGCGAAGATCGACCTCACGAAGCAGCAGCTCCTCGAGGAGCGCGAGCTCGTCAAGGAGCTCCTCTGAGGGAGTGACGCGCACCCCAGGGTGAGCGCCCCATAGAACGAAGAGAGGCCCGGCGCACATGCGCCGGGCCTCTCTTCGTTCAGGGCACGCCCGCGTGGCTCAGTCGAGCGGGAGGAAGGCGACGATCTCCTCCCAGAGGAGGTCGAAGTCGGGGCGGCCGAAGCCCGTGCCCGAACAGAGCCAGTCGACGTGAGGCGGGTCGTGTGAGCCGTCGTTGAAGTGCCCGCAGACGTCGAGGTGGTCGGCGTGCACGCAGTGGATGACCTCGCCGTGGATCTGAGACCAGGTCGGGACGACGCCGTCGGACGCCTCCTTGGGAGGGAGCCCGCCGAAGCGATCGCTCATCGACTTGATCTGGGTGTCGGTGGGGAGCTCGAAGGGGGAGACGAACGAGGAGAGCAGGTGCAGCAGCCGGTAGATCATGTGCGAGGACTGGCGGTAGGGGTCCAGCCCGATGTCGAGGAAGCTGCCCAGCCGAGGCTTCGCGGCCTGCGTGAGCACGCAGCCGTAGGCGACGCCGGGGCGGTCCTCGGCGGCGGCGTTGAGAAGGTCGATGCCGCCGGTGGTGAGCTGGCCGAGCAGCGCGCGGTCGTCGCGGATGGAGTCGAGGAACTCGTTGATGACGGCCATGTTGCTCCCCTCGAAGTCCGAGAAGAGGTTGTCGTAGAACTGGTCCACGATGGTGTTCTCGAGGCCGAAGACGTCGTCGAGTTTGGTGACGACGCCGAGCAGGGAGAAGAGCGTCGAGAGCGGGAACTTGCCGAACCTGAGCGCGTAGATCGTGGCCATGGAGAGCAGGTACAGCAGGTTCTGCCCGAGCAGGCTGTTGAAGAAGAACGCGAGCGGGGTGCCCTGGTGGGGCGAGGCGACGGTGACGACGCTGCGCACTCGCCCGGCGAACGGCTCGAGGTCGAGGTCGCGCAGGAGCTGCGCGGTGGGCGTGGTGAAGAGGCGCGCGTCGAGGCCGCCGGTGGAGTGACCGATCAGGTGGATCGGGGCGTCCAGGTCGACGGCCGTCTCCTGGATCTGCTCGTAGAGCTTGTAGGCGCGCTTGCGGATCGAGGCGGTGGGGAGGGTGTTGACCGCGTAGATCTCGGGCTCGATGCCCTGCGCGCGCATCAAGCGATCGATGACCTGCCGGACGTGGTGGAAGTAGGAGATCCCACCGAGGTCGGCGAAGCCGAAGAAGCCAGGGATCAGGTACACGTAGTGTTTGGACATGGCGCCTTCTGTGGTTCGCGTGCGGGCGGAGGCGCCGAGTGTATTCAGCCGGTCCGGCGTTGTCGAACGCGGCCGAGACCCACGAGCGCGAGCGCCGCGAGCGCGAGCTCGTGGGGGGCTCGCGAGGGCGAGCGGGGCACCGAGCAGGCGCACGAGCCCGTCGAGGCGATGTCTTCGCCGCCTAGGGGGACGCCCGCGTCGGCAGAGCCGCCTGCGTCCTGCTCGACGGGGCCCGCGTCCGGGGAGGGGCCAGCGTCGCCGCCACCTCCTCCGCCAGCGTCGGGCTCTTCGGGGGGATCGAGGCGAACGAGCCGGATGGCGTCGGCGGCGATCTTGAGCTGGTCGGCGCTGTCCTCCCCCGTGTTGTCTTCGACCTGGAGCCACTGGTCGGTGCCCTCGGAGAAGGTCCACTCGCCCAGTGAGACCCAGCCGTCGCCGGAGGACTGGTCGAGCCGGACCTCTTCCTCTGCGCCGCCAGCGCGCACGCGGTAGAGGGTCTCCCTCGATCCTGCGTGGGCGGGCTCGACGTAGGCGGAGAGCTCGTAGCGGCCGGAGGAGGCGAAGTCGAGCCTCCAGCGGGCGTAGGCGCCGGGCGCGGCGGCGCTGAAGGCGTAGGTCCACCAGAGGCCCTCGCCGTAGCCCTCGCCGTCCACGCGGCGCCAGAACTGGGTGTTCCCGAGCAGGGAGAAGCAGCGGTCGGAGTCGTCGACGATCGACTCGCCCACGGCGTCGACGATCCCACAAGGCACGGCGGGCTGGCCGATGAGCTCCTCGTAGGAGCGCACGAGCGACATGTACGTGGGGACGTAGGAGGCGCCGACACCCTCGACGGTCTGGAAGATGTCGTAGTGGAGGTGGATCGTGGTGGGCGTGCCGTTGAACGCGTTGGAGACGAGCCCGAGGCGTTGGCCGCGCTCGACCTGATCGCCGACCTCGACCTCGAGGCGCTCCGGGTTCATGTGCAGGTAGCGGTGTCGGGTGCCGTCGGCGGAGATGACGTAGACCGAGTAGGAGCCGATCTGGGTGACCTCACCGGCCTCGGCGCTCACGACCCAGTGGAGGTCCTTCTCGCAGGTGCTCGGGCGGATGTCCTGGCCCTGGTGGCCCTTGCCTCCCGGGCAGAGCGGGACGTCCCACTGGCGGGTCTCGCAGTAGTTGTCCGACCAGGGGTAGGAGTAGTTCTCGGCGTCGCACTGGCCGCCGCCGGAGCCCTGGCTGCCGCCTCGCCCCCAGACCTGGGAGTTCGGGTACGAGGGCGCGACCTCGATGGGGTACTGCATGCCCGGGACGAAGACGGTGTCGTCGACGCGGCCAGAGCCGCTGCCGGAGACGAGCTGCCCCGGGGGGTTGTAGGTGAAGTCGTCGGCGGAGGCGTCGGCGGAGCCGAGCGCGCAGACCGCGCCGCAGAGGATCGTCGTGAGGAGTCGTCTCATCGGACACCTCCACGCGCCACGAGGGCGCTCTCGTAGAGGCCCACGGCGTAGCCGTCCTCGACGCACTTCGGGTCGTCCATGGGGCGCTGACACTCGACGTCGATGGCGTACGAGACGCCGAAGCGCTCGAAGGAGAGCGTGAGGATCTGGTGGATCCTCGTGATCGTGTAGGGGCGCGCGGTAAGCGCGTCGCCGGGGGCGTCGAGCGCGACCTGGTCATGCTCGTAGGCGCCACGGGAGCCCTGGATGTAGACCGAGTGATCGGGCGTGATCATCGAGGCGGCGTACCAGTGCGGCCCGGCGGACAGGCGCGCCGCGGAGGTGAGCCCGGCGTCTCCTGGGAGGAGCACCGGGACGGGGCTGCGCCCGACGACCTCCCACTGGGTGTCGGTGAGCGCGGCCGCGTCCAGCGCGGCCGCGCTGGACGCGGCCGCTTCGTCGACGGGTCTGGGGACGAACACTCCTACCCTGTCTCCCGAGTGCTTGGGGCCGAGCCGGAGCACCGGGTCGACGTCTCCGGCCTTGGGGAGCACGGTGGGCGCGGGTGACGTCGCGGGCGCGGCGCCGAGCGCGGCGCCAGGGCGCGTCTCGTCATCGTCTTGTGGGGCGCAGCCAGTGGCCATCACCGCGAGCATCAGCGGAGCGACGAGCGCACCTCTCATCACGAACCTCTCGTTGGGGATCTGTCTGTTCATACGCCCGCAGTATGACCCGAGCCGAGGATGGAAGCGAGCGCCGCCGCGAACGCGCGCCCTGCGCGCGCGGCGTCGGCGCTCGTCATCTGCTGGATGTGGACGAAGAGCGCCTCGCCCGAGCGGGCCTGGAGGGCGCGGTAGTAGATCGCGTTGCAGACGTAGTCGCCGGCGTCGTCGCTCAGGTGGGCGCGCAGCGGCGTGAGCGTGTTCGCGCTGGAGAGCTCGCCGGTGAGCGCGCGCGCGAGCGCGTCGAGGTCGAGCGAGGTCGTGAGGCGAGCGGGCGCGCCCTCCTCGAGGTCGCCCTGGGCGACGACGCCGTCGTTGTCGGGGGTCGAGCCCGCGCGGTTGTCGGCGCCGCGCTCGAGGTGGACGCCGTCGCGGCCCGCGGCGAGCCCGCAGTGGATGAGCAGCGCGCCCGCGGGTGAGAGGTCGTAGGGCGCGCGCGCGGCGGCCTCCCAGGTCACGGGGAGGAGCGCGTGGTGAGCGTCGTAGCCGCTCGCGGCGAGTGACGCGGTGGCGGCCAGCGCGAAGGCCCCCGAGGGGTTCGACGCGTGCTCGCCGAAGGTCTCGAAGCCAGTGAGTACGACCGATGCTTGCATCCTCGAACCTCGTCGTGGGAAGGGTGCCATGGGCCTCGGGACGAGGCTCGAAGTTGTGGGTTCGTGGATCTCGGTGTAGATCTGGATCGGAACCACTCCACCATCAGAGACCATGATACGTCGCGCGAAGCGCGGCGCTCAAGGATGAGGCGCGGCGACGCTCTAGCGGGCGTCGCACCAGGAGGTCGACGCGCGACGCCAGCCGCCACGCACGTGTCGCATACGACACCGCGAGCCTCCACGATGCACGTCCGCACGATCCTCATGTTTCAGCTGAGCGCCCTGCTCTGCGCGTCCCCGGCCTGGGCCACGGGCGCGGCGCGGCCGCGCGTCGAGGACGCGATCGCCTACCTCCTCGACGACATCGAGGCGCAGGAGGCGCTCGCGCCCGAGCTCTCCATGGAGCACCTCTTCGAGTCCGAGCCGGTCGTGGACGAGGAGCTCCGACTGACCGAGGACGACGGCGCAGACGGGCCGTTCAGCGACGCGGAGGAGTTCTCGCTCGATGGGGGCGTGAGGCCATCGGAGATCACGCGCGTCGGGCTCCAGCTCTGGGGGAGGTTGGGCGCGCCGTCCGACCTCGAGGACACGCCCGCGCCGCTCGCTCATGGCGCGCTCGCGAGGATCCACGACACGCTCCAGAGCGCGTGGACCCGCTGGTTCGACGAGCCCTTCTACGCGGTGCGGCTGTCCAGCCGCTACGGCAAGCGGTTCCACCCGGTGCTCAAGAGGTGGCGCCTGCACAACGGGATCTGTCTCTTATACACATCTCCGAGCCCACGAGACAGGCAGAAATCTCGT